>DASQSR010000017.1:0-5204 GCA_035642295.1 Allostellaceae bacterium
CACCACCGCGAGCAGGTCGGCGACCGCGGCAACGCCGCCGGTGAGCCCCGCGGCGATGATCGGATAGGGCGGCGGCCTCTGCCGCCAGGCCTCCGCCTCCGCCGCGAGCACGGCGTTGCGCCGCGCCGCCGGATCGAGGCAGCCGATATCGGCGAGATGGCGCGGCCAGTGCTCGGTGACGATGGCGAGGAAATCGAGCACCTGTTGCCAATGCGCGGCGTAGTCCGCCGGCACCAGCCCGGCGAGCCGCGCGAAATCGCCGCCTTCGGTCTCGACCTCGTCGAGGAAGCGCGCCAGTGACAGCGCCAGCGGCGCCGCCTGCCCGGCGGTGAGCGGGCCGCTGCCGCGGGCGCGGCCCCAGGCGAGCACCAGCTTCGTCAGCAGCAGCTGGCGCTGCAGCGCCGGCACGGCCGGCGGCAGGTCGGCGCCGCCGAGCGCTTCGCCGTCATCGCCGAGAAAGGCCAGCTCCTCGGCGTCGACATCGCCCACCGGCACCAGCCGCGGCAGCAGCAGCGCCTTGCCGTCGCTTTGCCGCAGGAAGGCCTCGGCCAGCGCCCGCGCCGCGCGCCGTGTCGGCAGCAGGATGGTGTGGCGCGCAAGATCCAGCGGATCATCGGCGCTCTTCGCGCGGAGCCCGGCGACGAGCGCGTCGAGGAAAGGCAAGTCCGAGGCGATGGTGAAGACGCGCATGGGTCAGCGCGCCCTACCGCTCCGTGCGGTGGGTCGCAAGACGGGCTTCGGCACGGGCGAGGCCGGCGGGGGTGCCGATATGGTACCACTCGCCGTCATGGACGATGGCGACGAGCCGGTCGGCGGCGATCGCCTTGTCGTAGAGCGGGTTGAGGGAGAATTTGCCGGGGCTCGCGCCGGCGAAGAGGCGCTTGGAGAGGAGCTGCACGCCGGCGAAGAGGTGCGGGGCGATTTCGCGCTCGCGCCGGCGGCGCAGCCGGCCCTTGTCATCGACGATGAAATCGCCCGGCCCGTCATAGCCGAGCGCCGTCACCGTGCGCTGCAGCAGCAGCACGGCGTCATGGTGTTCGGGCGTGAAAGCGCGCGCGAGGCGGGTCAGCGCCGGCACCATGCCGTCAAGCCAGAAAATGTCGGAATTGACCACGTAGAAGACGTCGTCGAGCAGCGGCAGCGCCTTCAGCACGCCGCCGCCGGTCTCCAGCAGCTCGTCCTCGCGCGAGAGGGTGATCGCCGGCGCGGTCCGTCTCGCCAGATGCGCCTCGACCTGGTCGGCAAGGTAGTGCGCGTTGACCACGATGCGGCTGCAGCCTGCCGCCTCCAACCGGTCGATGGCATGGTCCAGCAGCGTCCGGCCGCCGAGCGGAATGAGCGGCTTCGGCAGGCGCTCGGTGATGGGCCGCATGCGCAGCCCCAGCCCGGCCGCGAGCACCATGCCGCTTTTGGGCGCCGGGCTCATGCGGCGGAGAGGCCGGCGGGGACGCGCCGGCGCTCCGGCGGGATGTGGCGGTCGAGCCAGGCCGCGACCGGCGCCAGCGCGGGATGGCGCAGATCCTGCTCGAGCAGGCGCCAGACGCGCGGGATGTGCGGCAGATAATGCGGCTTGCCGTCGCGGACGCAGAGCCGGGTGAAGATGCCGATGATCTTGGCGTTGCGCTGCGCCCCCAGCACGGCATAGGAGGCGGCAAAGGCGTCGCGCGCGAGCGCCGGGAATTCGGCGAGATAGCGCCGCTGCATCGCCGCGGCGAGCGCTGGCGGAACGTCGCGGCGCGCATCCTCCAGCAGCGAGACGAGGTCGTAGCTGACCGGGCCCAGCACCGCGTCCTGGAAATCGAGGAGCCCGCAGGCGGCAACTCCCGGGCGCTCTTCGAGCAGCATCAGATTGTCGACATGGTAGTCGCGCAGCACGAGGCTCGTCGGCACGCTTCGCGCCAGCGGCAGCAGCGCGCGCCAGAGCGCGAGATACTCCGCGCGCAGCCCCGGATCGGTCGGCCGGCCGGTCAGCGCCGGCAGGTACCAGTCGACGAGCAGCGCCGCTTCGGCGAGAAGCCGCTCATCGTCGTAAGGCGGCGCCGCCGCCGCGGCGGCGGGATCGAAGGCGCGATGGAGCGCGACGAGGAGGTCGATGGCGAGGGCATAGAGCGCCGCTTCGTCGCCGCCCTGCGCCAGGAGGCGCGTATAGGTGGCATCGCCGAAATCCTCGAGCAGCAGCAGCCCCGCCGCCACGTCCTCGGCGAGGATCGCCGGCGCGCTGAGGCCGATGCCGCGCAGCAGCTGCGCGATGCGCAGATACGGGCGCACATCCTCGTGCGGCGGCGGCGCATCCATCAGCACGGCGCGGCCGCCGGCGCGCTCCAGCCGGTCGTAGCGGCGGAAGGACGCATCGCCCGCGAGCTTCCGGCGCGCCGCATCGCCCCAGCCGGAGGCGGCGAGAAACGCCGCGATGAGCGCCTCGCGCTCAGCCATCGACGACGCCCGCGAGTCGCGGCACCCAGTCCGGCGAGGGGCGGAGGCGTGCGGTGCGCGCCGACGGCGCGGCGCCTTCGGCGAGGACGACCAGCAGATGCTCCCGCGGCAGCAAGGGGCCGAGGCGCTCCGGCCATTCGATGAGGCTGATGCCTTCGCTCCAGGCCTCCTCGATGCCGAGCTCCCAGGCCTCTTCGGGCGCTCCGAGGCGGTAGAGGTCGAAATGCCAGACCGCCGGCCGGCCGGGGAAGCTGTAGATCTCGACGAGGGTGAAGGTCGGGCTCGGCACCTCCGGCGCGCCGCCGCCATAGGCGCGGATGAAGGCGCGGGCGAAGCTGGTCTTGCCGCTGCCCAGCGGGCCTTCGAGCCCGATCACGTCGCCCCGCCGCACAAGCCCGGCGAGCCGCGCGGCGAGACCGGCGGTTGCGGTCTCGTCCGGCAGATCGACGACCAAAGCGCGAGCGGCACCCACGGGCGCCGTTGTATCCCGACCGCCCGAGTCGCCGCAACCGTTCAGACCGGCTCGACCTGGCCGCTGACCGCGGAGCGGAAGATCGCTTCGAGCGCGGCGATGTTGGCGATCATCTCGGCCTGCGGCACGGGATAGGGGGCGCGGCCTTCCGCCGCATCGGCGAAGGCCTCGAGATTGGCGCGCACGGCGAGCGCGGCCGGATAGTCGCGGCTCTCAGGCGTGCCGCCGCGCCGGCAGCGCGTCAGCACCCAGCCTTCCGGCGCCTCCGGATGCGCCTTGTCGCGCACCTCGGCCCAGGCCTCGTTGCCATAGACGGCGAAGCGCCCGGCGAAGGGTGTCGCCAGGATCGCCGAGAGCAGCAGGTTGGCGCCGGACTTGAAGGTCACCACCGCGCCCAGCGTGTCGCCATTGGCGAGGTTGCTGCCGAGACGGCGCACGCTGGCGAAAGCACGGTCGGCCGGGCCGAGCAGGCCGATCGCGAGGTCGAGCTGATGGATGCCGGTCGCGGTCATCGGCCCCGCCGGCGCCTCGCGCTCGTTGAGCCGCCAATTCGCCGGCGGCAGGCTCAAGAACTTGTCCTGGCTGAAGCTCGCCTCGATCTGCAGCACGGTGCCGAGCTCGCCGGCCACCGCCAGGCGCTTCACCTCCTGCATCGGCGGCTCGAAGCGGCGCTCATGGCCGACCGCCAGCACCACGCCGGCCTCGTTGCAGCGCCGCACCGAGGCTTCGACGTCGGCGCGCGTGAGCGCCAGCGGCTTCTCGCAGAAGACGTGCTTTCCCGCCGCCGCGGCGCGGGCGATCTGCTCGGTGTGGAGGCTGTGCGGGGTGCAGAGCACGACGCCCTTGATCGCGGGATCGGCAAGCGCATCGGCGATATCGAGCGAGGTGGCGATGCCGCGCGCCGCGGCCCATTGCAGCGCCCGCGCATCGGCGTCGACGGCGCGGCGGACGCGCAGCTTGGCGCTCTCCTGCAAGGTGGCGGCGATGGTCTTGCCCCACCAGCCCAATCCGATCACGGCAACGTCGAGCATGATGGCTTCTCTCCAGTGTGGGCCGGCCCCCTCACCCCGACCCTCTCCCGCAAGGGGAGAGGGGGCGCAGCGAGCCGGAAGATAGAGTTGGCAATTGCGCGGCGCCAGCGGCGCCGCCATGGTAGCGCCCAGCGCAGGAGAAAGGCGGGCGATGGCAGGAGCGGTCGAGCGAGCGGACGTGGCGATCATCGGCGCGGGGCCGGTCGGGCTTTTCGCCGTCTTCGAATGCGGCATGCTGAAGCTTGGCTGCCATGTCATCGATGCGCTCGACATGCCGGGCGGGCAATGCGCCGCGCTCTATCCGGAGAAGCCGATCTACGACATTCCCGGCTATCCCGTGATCGAGGCGGCAACGCTCATCGACAAGCTCGCCGAGCAGGCGGCACCGTTCCATCCGCGCTACCATCTGGCGCAGCAGGTGGAGCGGCTGGCGCCGCTGCCGCAGGGCGGCTTCCGGCTTGAGACATCCCTCGGCACGGTGATCGAGGCGCGGGCGGTGGTGATCGCCGCCGGCGTCGGCGCGTTCGGGCCGAACCGTCCGCCGCTCGCCGGGATCGAGGCGTTCGAGGGCAAGAGTGTCTTCTACCTGGTGAAGCGGCGCGAGGATTTTCGCGGCAAGCGCATCGTCATTGCCGGAGGCGGCGACAGCGCCGTCGACTGGGCGATCGCGCTCGCCGAGGTCGCGGCGCAGGTGATGGTGGTGCATCGCCGGGCGAAATTCCGCTCCGCGCCGGAATCGGCGGCGCGGCTCGAGCGGCTGGCGGCCGAAGGCCGGATCGAGCTGGTGGTTCCCTATCAGCTCGCGGCGCTCGAGGGCGCCGGGGGACGGCTCGAGGCGGTCATCGTCGCCGATCTCGACGGCGGAACGCGGCGGCTCGCGGCGGATGCGCTGCTGCCTTTCTTCGGCCTCTCGATGAATCTGGGCCCGATCGCCGAATGGGGGCTGCAGCTCGAGCGCAACCACCTTGCCGTCGATCCTGCGACGCTCGAGACCTCCGCGCCCGGGATTTTCGCCATCGGCGACATTGCGAGCTATCCCGGCAAGCTGAAGCTCATCCTCTCGGGCTTCGCCGAAGCGGCGATGGCAGCGCAGGCGATCTTCCCGCTCGTCCATCCCGGCGAGGCGCTGCATTTCGAGTATTCGACGACCAGGGGCGTGCCCGGCCGCTAACCGCCTGCCACTTCCTTGAAGCGCCGCAGCGTCTCGATCTGCGCATCGAAGGTCGGGATGCGGTACATCGGATAGAACATCACCATCTCAGCGCCGA
>DASQSR010000018.1:0-10819 GCA_035642295.1 Allostellaceae bacterium
CTCGCCATGCGTTTCGGCGATGATCCCGGCGGCGGCAAGGACCGCTTCGGCCGTCATGCGCTCGGCGACGTGGATGCGCGCCAGAGGCTCCGGGACCACCCTCAGATCGTGCCGGGACACGTAGCGCAGCAGCCATTCCCAATCCTCGAGCCGCCGCAGCCGTTCGTCGAAGAACCCGTGCGCGTCGAAGGCGCGGCGGTCGACCATGGCGGTCGAGCCGGGGCTCAGCACGCAGCCGTCGAGCAACGCGCGGCGCCAGTCGCCGCTCTGCGGCGTCCTCTCGCGCAGCTCGCGCGAGCGCTCGCGCACCATGAAGTAGCCGGTGGTGGTGAGGAGCACGTCGGTGGGCGCCGCTTGCATCGCGGCGACCTGCCGCGCCAGCTTCTCCGGCAGCCACTCGTCGTCGGAATCGAGGAAGGCGATCAGCCGGCCGGACGCGGCGCGGATGCCGGTGTTGCGCGCCGCCGCGGCGCCGCGGTTCGTCTCGTGCCGCAGCAGCCGCAGCCGCCGGTCGGCATGCTCCGCCACCGCGGCGTCAGTGCCGTCGGTCGAGCCGTCGTCGACGACGATGATCTCGAAATCGCCGAAGGACTGCCGCAAAACGCTGTCGATGGCGCGGCGGAGGAAAGCCGCGCGGTTGTAAGCGGGAATGACGACGCTCACCAGCGGCACGGCGGGCCACATGCGTTCCGTTTGCATGAGGACGCGACTTCAACAGAAATTGGCCGGGGGCGCAACCGCGGGTCTCCGATAATCCCGGCGGCGCAGGCTCACCCGCCGGCCAGCGCGCGCTGGAACAGCTCGCGGTCGACATTGCCGCCGGAAGCGACGGCGGCCAGGGTCTTGCCTTTGGCGTCGAGCTTGCCGGCGAGCACCGCGGCGAGCGCGACCGCGCCGCCGGGCTCGATGACCAGCTTCAGCTCGGCGAAGGCGACGGCAATGGCGTGCATCACCTCGGCGTCGCTGACGGCATAGCCGCCGGCCAGCAGGCGGCGGCCGATGGGGAAGGTGATCTCGCCCCGCATCGGCGCCAGCAGCGCGTCGCAGATCGAGCGGGCCGCAGGGTCATTGGCGAGGCGCTCCCCCGCCGCCAGCGAGCGGCGCCAGTCGTCGGCGGCCTCGGGCTCGGCGGCGTAGATCTTGGTGGTGGGGCTCTCGGCGGAAATCGCCAGGGCGCAGCCGGTGACGAGGCCGCCCCCGCCGGCCGGCACGATGACGGCATCGAGCCCGGCGCCGAGGGCGCGGGCTTGCGCCAGAAGCTCGACCGCAACCGTGCCCTGTCCGGCGATGACGCGCGCATCGTCATAGGGCGGGACGAGGCTCGCGCCGCGCTCCGCCGCGATGCGCGCGCCGATCGCCTCGCGGCTGTCGCGCCAGCGGTCGTAGAACACGACTTCGGCGCCATAGCCGCGGGTATTCGCGACCTTGATGGCCGGCGCGTCGGCGGGCATGACGATGACGGCGGGGATGCCGAGCAGCTGCGCCGCCGCCGCCACGCCCTGCGCATGGTTGCCCGAGGAGAAGGCGACGACGCCGGCCCGGCGCTGCGCCGCGTCGAGCTGAAGCAGCGCGTTCATGGCGCCGCGGAACTTGAACGAGCCGGTGCGCTGCAGGGGCTCTGCCTTGACCAGCAGCCGGAGGCCCAGCCGCGCGTTCAGCAGCGGCGATTCGAGCAGCGGCGTCGTCACGATGCGGCCGTCGAGCCGCGCGGCGGCGGCGCGCACCGCGGCGATGTCGGGGAGGTCAGAAGCGGCGGATGAAGTCATCGACAGCGGCAGCCTCAGGTTCGTTGAGCGTCGGCGCGTGGCCGGCATTGGCGACGGTCACGCGCAAGAGGTCGGGATGCTCCTCCGCCATGCGCTCGAAGGTCTCGGCCGAGAGCACATCCGAGAGATCGCCGCGCAGCGCCAGCACCGGCAGCCGCCGCAGCGCGCGGAAATAGGGCCAGAGATCCGGCACGCCGGCCGACCGCGCCAGCGGCCTCGCCAGGTTCACGTCCCAGTCGAAATGCAGCATGCCGTCGGCGCCTTCGCGATAGGTGCCGCGCGCCATCTTGAGCCAGCCCTCGTCGCTGCGGATGGAGAGGGTCGGCAGCAGGTGTTGCAGGTGTCGCACCGCGCTCGCCCAATCGGGCTGCGGGCGATCGCTGCCGATGTAGTCGAAAATGCGCCCGAAGCCGCCGGCGGCGACATCGGGGCCGAGATCATTGAGCACGACCCCGGCCAGCGCCATCGGCTTCATGACGGCAAGCCCCATGGCGAGCGCCGCGCCCATCGAGGTGCCGACGACGACGACGCGCTCGCTGCCGGTGGCGGCCAGGAGATGGGCGATGTCGCTGACATAGACGAAGGGGTCGTAGTGGCGCCAGTCGGGATCGTAGGCCGAGCGCCCGCGGCCGCGATAATCCGGGCAGATGACGCGGCGCTCGCCGGCATGGCGCTCGGCGAGGTCGGCGAAATCGGCGCTGTTGCGCACGATGCCGGTGAGGCAGAGGAGCGGCAGGTGCGGCGACAGCGCATCGCCGTAATCGCGGAAATAGAGCCGGAGCCCGTCCTGAGCCGTGAGGTACCGTTCGCGGTAGGCCGTCATCCGAGGCCGAGCAGAGCGGGTAGGGCGTCGAGGCTCGCGATCTCGGCGACGGGCTCGGCCGGCAGGCGTTCGCGCGGGGCGCCAGCGCGGTTGGCCCAGACCGCCTTGAAGCCGAAGCTTGCCGCGCCCGCCGCGTCCCAGCCGTTCGACGAGACGAAGCAGATGCGCTCGGCGGCGAGCCCAAGCCGCCGCGTCGCCAGCTCGTAGACGCGCCGGTCGGGCTTGTAGATGCCGGCATCCTCGACCGAGAGGACATGGTCGAGCAGCGCGGCGACGCCGGCCGATTCCGTCGCCGCGACGAGCATGCGCGGCGAGCCGTTGGAGAGGATCGCCGCCGGGCGCCGCGCGCGGCGCAGCGCTTCGAGCACGCCGCGCGCGTCGGCATAGGCGTCGATGGTGAGGAAGGCGTCCATCAACCGCTCGCGCAGCGCCGGCGAAGCGATGCCGAGCTGGGCCATGGCGTAGTCGAGCGCCTCGCCGGTGACCTGCCAGAAATCGGCATGGCGGCCCATCAGGCTGCGCAGCCAGCTGTATTCGAGCTGCCGCGTGCGCCACAGCGCGCTCAGCGCCTCCGCTTTGCCGCCGAGCGCATCGGCGCAGCGGCGCGCGGCCGAGGTCAGGTCGAACAAGGTGCCGTAGGCGTCGAAGACGCAGGCTTTGGTCTCGGCAAGCGCGCGATCGGTCATGACGTCACTCCATGGCAAGGATGCCGGCATAGAGGAACGAGCCTCACCGTTTCAAGTCGCTGGCGAGCGAGAAGGCGAGGCCGCGGTCGCCGACGCGCAGACGGTAGATTTGCAGGTTCTCCAGCACGCGCTGCACATAATTGCGCGTCTCGCCCAGCGGGATCGATTCGATCCAGTCGATCACGTCGGTCTTCTTGGCGCGCGGATCGCCGTAGTCGTGGATCCACTGCCGGACGCGTGACGGCCCGGCGTTGTAGGCGGCGATCGCCAGGACATAGGAGCCGGAGAAATCGCCGAGCAGCCCGTCGAGATAATGGCGTCCGATGATGATGTTGTAGTGCGCGTCGGTCAGCAGCCGGCTCTCGGAGAATCGCATATGCAGCGCCGCGGCGATGTGGCTCGCCGTGGCCGGCATCAGCTGCATCATGCCGCGCGCCCCGGCGGTGCTGACCGCGTCGTGGTCGAAGGCGCTCTCCTGCCGCGTCATCGCCAGCACCAGCGGCCGCTCGACGCTCCCTCCCGGCGGCAGCGCGGCGATGGGATACCCCTCGTCGAGCAGGGTGACGCCGGCATAGCTCGCCCGCTTGGCCACGGCGATGGCGAGATCGGGCCGGTCGAGCTTGATGACGAGATGCGCCAGCAGGACATGATCGGCCGGCGTCGTCGCGTGCTCGCTGATGTGCTTGGCGAAGGGGCCGATCTCGTCCTTGGCGCCGACCTCGGCCATCTCGCGCATGGCGCGGACGATTTCTTGCCGGTCGAAGGCGGCGGTTTCCGCGGGCGTCGGCTTCGGCTCGCTGACGCTCTGCGCGATATCGGGCTCGCCGAGGGCGGTGGCGGCGAGCTGGCCGTAATAGGTCGTCACCTGCACCGCGGCGGTTCCGTACCAGGCGGCGGCGAGCTGATGGAAGCCCATCGCATCGGCGGCGCGCCCCGCCCAATAGGCGCCGCGCGCCAGGCTCACCGGCAGCTTCACCTGGTCGTAAAGCCGGACGAAATGGTTGTAGGCGACATCGGGCTCGCGCAGGAAGCGCAGGGCCACCCAGCCGGCAAAGAATTCGAGCTCGGCGAAGACCGGGCCGCTGCTCAGCTCGTTCTGGTCGGCAAGGCGATAGGCGAGCGAAATGTCGCCGACCGACAGCGCGTGCCGCGCCAGGATCTGCCGCTGCTCCGCCCAGGCGGTCGGCCGGACGAGGTCCTGCGGCAGATGCTGGAGCATGGCGATCGCGTCGTCGAAATGCTCCTTGCGCACGCGCCATTGCAGGCGGTCGAAGAGCAGACCGGGATCGTTCTGCAGGGCCGGCGGTACGCGCGCCACCAGGCGCTCGATGCCCGGCTCCATGGCGGCGAGCTGCAAACGGGCATCGGCCAGAGCGCGGTGATCCGGATCGACCCGCGCCATCATGCGGCGCGCCGCTTCCGTGTCCTCGTCCCAGAGCAGGCGGTCGAGGCGGGCGACATTGTCGGCCGGACGGATCACGCCGTGATAGCGCTGCAGCACCGACTTCTCCTCGAAGGCGGTGAAATCGCAGTTGATCCAGGTCGCGCGGATTTGGGCGAGCCCCTCCGGCACGCGCCCTTCGGCGATCCAGATGTCGCCCTCTTTGAACTTGCCGGCGGCGGTCACCGGCGGAAAGCGATCGAACCATTGCTCGAGCTTCTGGTCCGAGACCCCGACCATCGCCTCCTCGGCATGCTGGCGCAGCTTGTGCTGTCCCGGCCAGCCCGGGTTCTGGGTGATGAAATCGGTGAAGTCGCTGAAGTTCGCGCCGCTGGCGCCGCGGTCGAGGTTCATCCACCACAGCACCTTGGCGAGAAGGCGGTCATGCGCCTTGGTGATGCGCTGGCCGGCCCACGCCCAGTTGCCGCTCCGCGCCGCCTGGAACGCCTCGCGGTAGATCTGCCGATCGGAGTCGCTCAGCGCCCGGGCGGGCAGCGCCGCGGCGCAGAGCAGCAACGATATCAGCAGCAGTGGAAAGGCCAGCCGCCTTACCCGCATCGCAACTCCCGGGCGCCGCCAGCGAGCTGGCGCAAAACTTAAAGATATTGTAGCGGCGCCTCATCGACAGACAAGCCGCGCCGCTGCCGCAATCATGGTTTAGAGGCGTCAACTTTCGGTAAACCCGGCGCGATATGTTGCCGCGGCGTGACGTTGGGGCTATCGTCCTTGCGGAAAACCCGGAGGATTCCGATGTTCAGGGGCTCGATCGTCGCGCTCATCACCCCGTTCCGCGACGGGAAGGTGGACGAGAAGGGCTTTCAGCACTTCGTCGACTGGCAGATCCGGCAGGGGACGCAAGGGCTCGTCCCCTGTGGCACGACCGGCGAGTCGCCGACCTTGAGCCACGCCGAGCACAAGCGCGTGGTCGAGCTCTGCGTCGAGGCGGCCGGGCGCCGCGTCCCGGTGATCGCCGGGACCGGGTCCAACTCGACCGAAGAGGCGATCGGCTTCACCCGCGAGGCCAAGGCGGCCGGCGCCGACGGCGCGCTCATCGTCTGCCCGTACTATAATCGGCCGACCCAAGAGGGCCTCTACCAGCACTTCAAGGCGATCGCCGAAGCGGTCGACCTGCCCATTCTGACCTACAACGTCCCGATCCGGACCGCGGTCGACCTGAGCGTTGCCACCATGGCGCGGCTTGCCAAGCTGCCCAACATCGTCGGCGTCAAGGACGCCACCAACGATCTGGCACGGCCGTTGCGCACGCGCCAAGCGATCGGTCCCGATTTTTGCATGCTCTCGGGCGAGGACGTGACGGCGTTGGCCTTCAACGCGCAAGGCGGCGTCGGCTGCATTTCGGTCACGGCCAATGTCGCGCCGCGCGCCTGCGCCGACATGCAGGAGGCTTGGGCCAAGGGCGACACGGCGCGCGCCCAGCGCATCAACGACCGCCTGGCGTCGCTGCATGACGCGCTTTTCTGCGAGACCAGCCCGGCGCCGGTGAAGTTCGGCACCTCGCTCCTCGGCAAGTCGACGGCAGAGGTGCGGCTGCCGCTGGTGCCGGCGAGCCCCGAGGCGCAGGAGCGGGTGCGGCAGGCGATGCGCAGCGCGGGTGTGCTGAATTGATGGCCTGATGGCGCTGCGGGGGACCGAGCGTTTCGTCGCCCAGAACCGGCGGGCGCGTCACGACTATCTCATCGAGAGCACGCTGGAAGCGGGGCTGCAGCTTGCCGGCACCGAGGTGAAAGTGCTGCGCCAGGGCCTGGCCAGCATCAACGAGGCCTATGCCACCGAGCGTGACGGCGGCATCTACCTCCTCAACGCGCATTTTCCCGAATACCCGTCGTCGCGCTTCAATCACGAGCCGCGCCGGCCGCGGCTGCTGCTGCTGCACAAGCGCGAGATCAACCGCCTGCGCGGCGCGATCAAGCGCGACGGCATCACCCTGGTGCCGCTCTCGATCTACTTCAACGAGCGCGGCCGCGCCAAGCTGGAGCTCGGTCTCGCCAAGGGCAAGCGCAAGGCGGACCGGCGCGAGGCCGAGAAGGAGCGGGACTGGCAGCGCGACAAGGCGCGGCTCATGCGCGAGCGGAACCGCTGAGCCTTCGGCTCAGCTGATCGAACACGGCCTCGAACATCGCCGTCGTCAGCTTGCCGGTATTGGTGTTGTAGCGCGAGCAGTGATAGCTGTCGGCCAGGAGCAGCCCGCACGCCAGCCGGTGCAGCGCGCCATGAGCGAAGGGAAAGGGCTTGCGGCGTTCGCCCAGCGCCGCCAGCACGGCCTGGTGCGCGACGGCGCCCAGCGCCAGCACCGCCTCGAGCCGCGGCAGCGACCGGATCTCGGCGGCGAGGAAGCCGTTGCACGCCTTGATCTCGCCCGGCTCGGGCTTGTTCTCGGGCGGCACGCAGCGCACGGCGTTGGTGATCCGGCAGCCGGCAAGCCGCAGCCCGTCATCGGCACGCTCGGCATAGTCGCCCTCGGCAAAGCCGAACTTGCGCAGCGTCCCATAGAGAAGCAGCCCGGCAAAGTCGCCGGTGAACGGGCGTCCCGTGCGGTTGGCGCCGCGCAGCCCCGGCGCGAGCCCGACGATGAGGAGGCGCACATCCTCCGGGCCGAACGACGGCACCGGCGCGTTGAACCAGTCGGGATGGGCGGAGCGCTGGCTCTGGCGGAAGGCGACGAGGCGGGGACAGAGCGGACAGTCCGGTTGAGGCGCGCCGGCGCCGCCAGCCGCGCTCACGGAGCCGTGTAGCCGGACGCCGCCGCCGCCGGGTGGCGGGTCTCCTCGCGATGATGGACGCGCATGATGCTGGGCGCGAGCTCCTGCAGCTCCAGGAACATGTCGGCCTGGCGCCGCAGCTCGTCGGCGACCATCGGCGGCGTGGAGCGTATGGTCGAGACCACGGTGACGCGCACGCCCTTGCGCTGCACCGCCTCGACCAGAGGGCGAAAGTCGCCATCGCCCGAGAACAGCACGATATGATCGAGATACTGCGCCATCTCCATGACGTCGATGGCGAGCTCGATATCCATGTTGCCCTTGATCTTGCGGCGTCCCAAGGCGTCCGTGAACTCCTTGGTTGGCTTGGTCACCATGGTGTAGCCGTTGTAGTCGAGCCAGTCGACCAGCGGCCGGATCGGCGAGTATTCCTGGTCCTCGATCATCGCCGTGTAATAGAAAGCGCGGATGAGACGCCCTTTAGAGCCGAAGAGTTCGAGCAGCCGTTTATAATCGATGTCGAACTGCAAGGCGCGAGCGGCGGAATAGAGATTGGAACCATCGATGAACAAGGCAATTTTCTCTTGCGGGTAAAAAATCATTGTGAGTTTCTCCACACGCGCGAGCAATATATGTCAAAATGGAGACGAACGGACATTTGCCCGCAGTGGCGGCCCGCCGTCAAGCGGTGACAGAAAATCAACATGATCCTGATCGGACTGGGCGCGAACCTGCCGAGCGCGTGGGGACCGCCAGAGAAGACTCTCGAAGCGGCTCTTGCGGCGCTCGGCGACGCCGGCATCGGCGTCGAGCGGCGGTCCCGGTGGTATCGCTCGGCACCCTGGCCGCCGGGCGAGCAGCCTTGGTACGTCAACGCCGTCGCCAGCCTCGCGACCGGGCTCGATCCGGGCGCGCTCCTGGCCGAGCTGCACCGGCTCGAGGCGCGTTTCGGCCGCACACGCCGCCATCGGAACGAGCCGCGGGTCCTCGACCTCGACCTCCTCGATTATGACGGACGGGTGCAGGAGGAAGCGCCGGTTCTGCCGCATCCGCGCCTCCATGAGCGGGCTTTCGTGCTGCTCCCCCTGGCCGAGATCGCGCCGGACTGGCGGCATCCCCTCAGCGGCGCCGGCGTTTGGGAGCTGGTGGCGCGCTTGCCTCCGGGGCATGGCGCCGAGGCGATGTGAGCGGCGGACGCAATCGTCGCGGCCGCAGCTATTGCCGGGATCGCCCATTTTCCTATATATTGGAAGACTCTATTTGCCCCTAGGAGTGGTATCGGCATGGCTCGTGTAACCGTGGAAGATTGCGTTCTTAAGATCCCGAACCGCTTCGAGCTGGTCCTGATCGCTTCCCAGCGCGCGCGGGACGTCACGGCCGGCGCACAAATCACGCTCGAGCGCGACAACGACAAGAACCCGGTGGTCGCGCTGCGCGAGATTGCCGACGAGACGATCTCCGTCGACGCGCTGCAGAACGCGCTGATCAAGGGAATGCAGAAGCATGTCGAGATCGACGAGCCCGAGGAGGACACCGAGATCGAGATCGGCGCCCAGCAATGGCCGACCGAGCTGGCGCAGCCCGCCGAGATCGAAGAGGAAGAGGGCGCCGTCGACGACGAGCTCAACGAAGACATGCTGTTCGTCGCCGATGACGACGCCGTCGGGTTGAGCGACGACATCAATCCGGATCTGGCGGAAGGCGGCAGCGAGATCCGGGGGAAGACGAAGTAGGAATGGCGGGCGCGGGCGGCTTCGCAGCGGGACACCACACTTCCGCTTGCGATAGGCGCCCGTGGCGGAGCGCCCCGCCATGATGCGCCAATTCGAGCTGGTCGAGCGCGTCAAGGGCTACGATCCCGCCGCCGACGAGGACGCGATCAACCGCGCCTACGTCTTCTCGATGAAGGCGCACGGCTCGCAGCTGCGGGCCTCGGGCGATCCTTATTTCTCGCATCCCATCGAGGTGGCGGGCATCCTCGCCGAGATGAAGCTCGACAGCGCCTCGATCATCACGGCGCTGCTGCACGACACGGTCGAGGACACCGTCGCGACGCTTGAGGATATCGAGCGTCTCTTCGGTCCCGACATCGCGCGGCTGGTCGACGGCGTCACCAAGCTGTCGCGCCTCGAGCTGCAATCGGACCAGACCAAGCAGGCGGAGAACTTCCGCAAGCTGGTTCTGGCGATGTCCGAGGACATCCGCGTCCTGCTGGTGAAGCTCGCCGACCGGCTGCACAACATGCGCACGCTGCATTTCCTCAAGGCCGAGGAGCGCCGCCGCCGCATCGCGCGCGAGACGATGGAGATCTACGCGCCGCTCGCCGAGCGCATCGGCATGCATGAGATGAAGGACGAGCTCGAGGATCATGCCTTCGCCGAGCTCCATCCCGAGGCGCGCGGCAGCATCATCGCGCGCCTCGCCTTCCTGCGCGAGAAGGGAGAAGGGCTGGTCGAGCGCATCATCGACGAGCTGCGCGAGACGCTGACCGAGGCCGGCGTCGTCGCCGAGGTCTCCGGGCGCGAGAAGACCACCTATTCCGTGTGGCGCAAGATGCAGCGCAAGAATGTCGGCTTCGAGCAGCTCTCCGACATCATGGCGTTCCGCGTCGTCGTCGACACGGTGGAGCAGTGCTATCACGCGCTCGGCGTCATTCACAGCCGCTACCGCGTCGTGCCCGGCCGGTTCAAGGACTACATCTCGACGCCCAAGCCCAACAATTACCGCTCGCTTCATACCGGCGTCATCGGTCCGGAGCGCCAGCGCATCGAGGCGCAGATCCGCACGCAGGAGATGCACGAGGTCGCCGAGCTCGGCGTCGCCGCCCACTGGGTCTACAAGGCCGGTGCGCCGCGCACCGAAGGCCGGCAGTACCGCTGGCTGCGCGAGCTGCTCGACATTCTCGAGCACGCCTCCGATCCGCAGGAATTCCTCGAGCACACCAAGCTCGAGATGTTCCAGGACCAGGTGTTCTGCTTCACCCCCAAGGGCGATCTCATCGCGCTGCCGCGCGGCGCGACGCCCGTCGATTTCGCCTATGCGGTCCATTCCGTCATCGGCGACACCTGCGTCGGCGCCAAGATCAACGGCCGCCTCGCGCCGCTCCGGACGCAGCTCGCCAACGGCGATCAGGTCGAGGTCATCACCTCCAAGGCGCAAACGCCGTCGCCGACCTGGGAGCGCTTTGTCGTCACCGGCAAGGCGCGCGCCCGGATCCGCCGCTTTATCCGCACCCAGCAGCGCGCCCAGTACCTCGATCTCGGCAAGGCGATCGTGCAGAAGGCGTTTCGCCAGGAAGGCCGGGAATTTTCCGAACGCCCGCTCGAGGGGGTGCTGAAGACCTTCAACTGCCTCGGCGTCGAGGACCTCTATGTCGCGGTCGG
>DASQSR010000019.1:0-3788 GCA_035642295.1 Allostellaceae bacterium
GTAGTCGATGAGCGTCGTGTCGGTCTCGTGCCCGACGGCCGAGATCAGCGGAATCCGCGAGGCGGCGGCGGCGCGCACGACGATCTCCTCGTTGAACGCCATCAGGTCCTCGAGGCTGCCGCCGCCGCGCGCGACGATGAGAAGATCAGGCCGCGGCACTTTGCCGCCGGGCGCGATCCGGTTGAAGCCGTCGATGGCCGCCGCCACCTGCTGGGCCGCGCCTTCGCCCTGCACCGCCACCGGCCAGAGCAGGACATGGCGCGGAAAGCGGTCGTCGAGCCGATGTAGAATGTCGCGGATGACGGCGCCGGTCGGCGAGGTGACGACGCCGATGACGCGCGGGAGGAAGGGAAGCTTCTGCTTGCGCTCCTCGGCGAAGAGCCCTTCGGCCGCGAGGCGTTGCCGCCGCTCTTCGAGGAGCTTCAGCAGCGCGCCGACCCCGGCAAGCTCCATCCGCTCGATGACGAGCTGGTATTTCGAGCGGCCGGGATAGGTCGTGAGGCGGCCGGTGCAGACCACCTCCATGCCGTCTTCGGGCTTGATCGCAAGGCGCAGCGCCGTGCCGCGCCAGCAGACGCCGTCGAGCACCGCGTCCGCATCCTTGAGCGCGAAGTAGCAATGGCCCGAGCCGTGCCGCTTGAAGCCGGAGATTTCGCCGCGGACGCGCACATAGGAGTAGTCCTGCTCGATCGTGCGCTTCAACGCGGCCGACAGCTCGCTCACCGTATATTCCGGAAGGTTCGGGCGAAGCTCGGACGGGGGCACAGCGGATGCGAGAGGGGTTCCTGCCATCGTCCGCTATGATACAAGAGCGCCGGGCCGCAGGGAAACCAAGGAGCGCCGGGAAAGGGATGCGCGTACTCATCGTCGGATCGGGCGGGCGCGAGCACGCCCTCGCCTGGGCGATCGCCGCCTCGCCGCTGTGCGACGCGCTGTTCTGCGCGCCCGGCAATCCCGGCATCGCCGAAGAGGCGGCCTGCGTCGGCGTGGCCGCCACCGATCTGGACGGCATCCTCGCGCTCTGCCGGCGCGAGCGTATCGATTTCGTCGTCGTCGGGCCGGAGGCGCCCCTGGTCGCGGGACTCGTCGACCGGCTGGAGGCCGCCGGTATCGCTGCTTTCGGCCCCAGCGCCGCGGCGGCGGCGCTCGAAGGCTCCAAGGGATTCACCAAGGATCTCTGCGCGAAGTATGGCATCCCGACCGCGGCCTATGGCCGTTTCCGCGACGCCGAGTCGGCCGCGGCCTTCGTGCACCGACACGGCGCGCCGATCGTGGTCAAGGCGGACGGGCTCGCCGCCGGTAAGGGCGTCACCGTCGCGCGGACGGTCGAGGAGGCGTTGGCCGCCATCGACGCGGCGCTGCGCGAGCGGCGCTTCGGCCCGGCCGGTGCCGAGCTGGTGATCGAGGAATTCCTCGCCGGCGAGGAGGCGAGCTTCTTCGCGGTGGTGGATGGCGAGCACGCGCTGCCGCTCGTCGCGGCGCAAGACCACAAGCGTGTCGGCGAGGGCGATACCGGCGCCAATACCGGCGGAATGGGCGCCTATTCGCCGGCGCCGTGCCTGACGCCGGCGCTCGCCGACGAGGTGATGGCGCGCATCATCGGGCCTACGATCCGCGGCATGGCGGCGGAGGGACGACGCTTCAAGGGCGTGCTCTATGCCGGACTCATGCTCACCGAAGCCGGCCCGAAGCTCATCGAATACAACGTGCGCTTCGGCGACCCCGAATGCCAGGTGCTGCTGCCGCGGCTCAAGAGCGACCTGCTGCCGGCGCTCGTCGCCGCGCGCGACGGCGTGCTCGACGGCTTCGATCTGCGCTGGCGCGACGAGGCCGCGATCTGCATCGTGCTCGCCGCCAAGGGCTATCCCGACGCGCCCGTGAAGGGCAGCGAGATCGAGGGTCTCGCCGAAGCGGCGGCACTCGATCCCGCGGTCAAGATCTTCCACGCCGGCACGCGGCGCGAGGGCGCGCGCCTTCTCGCCGATGGCGGCCGCGTGCTCAACGTGGTGGCGCTGGGCATCGATCTCGCCGCGGCGCGCGACAAGGCCTATGCCGCCGTCGACCGCATCCGCTGGCCCGGCGGGTTCTGCCGCCGCGACATCGGCTGGCGCGCCCTCGGCCGGCGATGAGGCGCAAGCCGCCGGCGCGCGCGCCGCGGCGCGAGGCGAGCAAGCCATTGCGCGTCGCCGGCCTGCCGGCGGTCGCGGCGCTTTTCGCCACTGCGCCCGAGCGCGTCGAGCGCCTCTTCTTCGAGGAGCGGATGAAGACCACGGTCGGCGACTTCTGCGTCAGGCTTGCACAGGCGCGCAAACCCTATCGGCTGGTGAAGCCCGAGGAGCTCGAGCGTGTCGCCGGTACTGTCCTCCATGGCGGCGTCGTCGCCATCGCGGTGCCGCGGCCGGTGCCGGCGCTCGATCCCGCCGAGGCCTTGCGCTGGGCTGCCGAGGGCGGAACGCTGCTGCTGCTCGACGGCATCGGTAACCCGCACAATCTCGGCGCGATTGCGCGCACGGCGGCGTTCTTCGGCGTCAGGCGGCTGGTGCTGTCGGACCATCCGGGGCAGGCGCTGCCCTCGGATGCGAGCTATCGCGTGGCCGAAGGCGGGCTCGAGCATGTCGCGGTCTATCGCGCCGCCGGGCTTGCCGGGACGCTGCGCCGCCTGCGCCGCAGCTTCCGCGTGCTCGGCACCGCGCTCGAGGCCGGCCGGCCCCTCGCCAGCCTCGCCGCCGCCGACCGGCCCACCGCCCTGGTAATGGGGAACGAAGAGACCGGGCTGCCGCGCGGTACGCTCGAGGCCTGCGACGAGATCGTCACCATCGAGGGATCGGGCCTCGTCCAGTCGCTCAACGTCTCCGTCAGCGCCGGCATCCTGCTCCACGCGCTGGCGCGGCTCGGCTAAGCGCGGCCATCAGGAGCAGTACCTACCTCTAGAGATGCTTGCACGTGGCTTCGATCAGACCGCGCAGCCAGAGATGCGCCGGCTGTTTGTCGAGGCGCCGATGCCAGAGCATGCCAAGCGACACCTGCGGCGACGGGCAAGGCAGTTCCGCAATGTGAATCTCTTCCGACCGCATGAAGGCCTGGGCAATGCGCCGGGTGAGCGTCGCCGCCATGTTCGAGCAGGAGAGGATGCGCGCGGTCGACAGATAAGGCGCGCGATGCGCGATGCGCCGACCGAGCCCCTCGCCCTCGAGCCAAGTATCGATGAACCTCGTATTCTCGCCGCTCGACGAGATCTCAAGATGCAGGAGCGCCGCGAAAGCGTCGGCCGTGAGCTTGCGATCGGCGGCCGGATGACCGCGCCGCATTGCCACCACGAAATGGTCCTCGAGCAGCGGAGCGACGGCGAACCTCTCGGCGGGCGCAGCGAAATAACCCACCGCGAGATCGAGCTCGCCGCGATCCAGCAGGTCGAGAACGGCAAGCGTGCCGCTCGGCCGGAGATCGAGGCGCACGAACGGTGCCGAATCGGAAGCGGCGACGATCAGCGGCGGCGACAGCACCACCGCCGCATAGTTGTTCAACGCAATGGTGAACCGCCGGTTCGCCTCGCTCGGCGCGAAGGTTTCCGCCTCCAGCGCGAGCTGCATGTCGTTGAGCGCGCGGCGCAGTGGATCAGCCAGCTGCTCGGCGCGCGGCGTCGGCACCATGCCATCCGGTGTGCGCACGAAAAGCGGGTCCTTCAGCATATAGCGCAGCCGGTTGAGCGCGTGGCTCATCGCCGGCTGGCTGAGGCCGATGCGCTCGCCGGCGCGGGTGACGCTGCGCTCCCGCATCACCGCGTCGAA
>DASQSR010000020.1:0-4131 GCA_035642295.1 Allostellaceae bacterium
AAGCAGCTGCCCGCCGCGGACCTGGCGGCGCTCGCCACATATGTCGTCTCGCTCGCGCCGCCGCGCCCGGCGGCGGAGGTGAAAGCGGCGCGGGAAGCGGCCGAGCGGGCGGCGTGGCAGCCGGCGACGGCGCTGGCAGCGGCAGAGGCGGGACCCGCCGCGACCGGCGCGCAGATCTTCGCCGGCGCCTGCGCTTCGTGCCATTCCGCGGGCGAGGGTCAGCCGTTCTATCGGCCGGTCGAGCTCGGGCTCAGCAGCGTCGTCAATGCGCCGGGCCCGCGCAACTTCATCAACATCGTGGTCGATGGGATCGCGCCGCCGCCCGGCGCGCACGGGCGCTCGATGCCGCCGTTCGGCACGGCGCTCAGCGACCCGCAGATCACGCTGCTCGCCCAGTATGTCCGCGGTCATTTCAGCGCCAAGCCGCCGTGGACGGAGATCGGCGAGAGCCTCTTGGCGGCGCGGCAAGGGAAGGGGCCATGATCAAGCTCAGCGTCAACGGCGCAACGCACGAGGTCGCGACCGATCCGATCACGCCGCTGCTCTATGTGCTGCGCAACGAGCTCGGCCTCAACGGCGCCAAGTTCGGCTGCGGGCTCGGACAATGCGGCGCCTGCACGGTGCTGCTCGACGACCGGCCGATCTTCTCCTGCCAGGTGCCGATCTCGGTGCTGGAAGGACGCGCGATCACGACCTTGGAAGGCCTCGGCACGGCGGCGAAGCCGGGCCCGGTGCAAAAAGCCTTCATCGACGAGCAGGCGGCGCAGTGCGGCTATTGCATCGCCGGCATGATCGTCCGCGCCCATGCACTATTGAAGCAGAACCCGTCGCCGAGCGAGGCGGACATCCGCGCCGGGATGCAGCCCAACCTCTGCCGCTGCGGGACGCATACGCGCATCCTGAAGGCGGTCCGCCGCGCGGCGGGCCAGCTATCCTGAGCGCGGAGGGACAGCCCATGGACGGAGCAATGCCGGTCTCGCGCCGCAGCTTCCTGGCAGGAGGCGCCCTCGTCGTCAGCTTCTCGCTGCTGCCGCGTTCGGCGTCGGCGCAAAGCGAGAAGGCGCCGGCCGCGGGCCCGGCCTTCGGCGACCTCAACAAGAAGTACCCCTATCTCGATAGCTGGATCGCGATCGACGAGAAGGGGGCGGTCACCGTGTTCTCCGGCAAGGCGGAGCTCGGCCAAGGCATCATGACGGCGCTGATGCAATGCGCGGCCGAGCAGCTCGCGGTCGAGCCGCAGGCCATCACCATGGTGATGGCCTCGACCAAGGAGACGCCGGACGAGGGCTACACCGCGGGCAGCCAATCGATGTCGGCGGGCGGCACCGCCCTGCTCAACGCGGCGGCGCAGGTGCGGGCGATCCTGCTCCAATGGGCGGCCGAGGCGATGGGCGCCGACGCGGCGCAGCTCACCGCCGAGAACGGCACGGTGATCGGGCCGGGGGCCAAGCGCATCGGCTATGGCGATCTCGTCAAGGGCCGGTCGCTGCATGTCGCGGCGAGCGATCGTTCGCCGCTGATCCCGCCCGAGCGCTACAAGATCATGGGGAAGAACTTCCCCCGCCTCGACATTCCGCCGAAGCTCACGGGCGGCGCGATCTATGTGCAGGATCTGCGGATGGACGGCATGGTCCATGCGCGGGTGGTGCGGCCGCCCAATTACGGCGCGACGCTAAAGCAGGTGGACACCGCGGCAGTCGAGAAGATGCCGGGGGTGATCAAGGTCGTCCGCCAGGCGAACTACCTCGCGGTCGTCGCCGAGGGCGAGTACCAGGCGATCCTGGCGATGCGCGCGCTGCAGCAGGCGGCGCACTGGGAGGTGCCCGAGACGCTGCCGAAGCCGGGCGACATCCATGGGCTGATGAAAACCCTCAAATCCACCAGCGAGGTCATCGACAAGCGCGGCGCCGGCGCGATCGCCGGCACAGCCAACATCGTCGAGGCCACCTATCGCCGGCCTTACGTCATGCACGCCTCGATCGGGCCGTCCTGCGCCGTCGCGCGCTACGACGGGAACCACATGACGGTCTGGACCCACACCCAGGGCGTCTTCCCCCTGCGCAAGACGATCGCCGCCATGCTGTCGCTGCCGGAGACCCGTGTCGATTGCATCCAGGTCGAAGGCTCCGGCTGCTACGGCCACAACGCCGCCGACGACGTCGCCGCGGACGCCGCGATCATCGCCGCGGCGCTGCCCAACCGTCCGGTGCGCGTGCAGTGGATGCGCGAGGACGAGCATGGCTGGGAGCCCTATGGCTCGCCGATGATCGCGACGGCGCGCGGCACGGTCGGCGGCGACGGACGGATCAGCGGGTGGGACTACGAGCTCTGGAGCTTCACCTACTCGACGCGGCCCGCGGGCAATCCCGACAATTTGATGCCGGCCTGGTATCTGCCCCAGCATTGGGGGCCGCCGCAGGCCTCGGACATTCCGCTGCCGGCCGGCGGCGGCGACCGCAACGCGGTGCCGACCTACACACTGGCCAATGCCCACATCCTCTATCACTACATCGCCGCGCCGATGCCGCTCAGGGTCTCGGCCCTGCGCTCGCTCGGCAGCTACTTCAACGTGTTCGCCATCGAAAGCTTCATCGACGAGCTGGCGCTGTCGGCCAAGGCCGACCCGGTCGCGTTCCGCCTGAAGCATCTCGACGACCCCCGCGCCCGGGACGTCGTGCAGCGCGCGGCGGATGCGTTCGGCTGGTCCGAGGCCGAAACGCGGCGTCCCTATCACGGGCGCGGCTTCGCCTATGTGCGCTACGAGACGGTCAAGGCCTATTGCGCCGTGGCGGTGGAAATCGCGGTCAATCCCGACAGCGGCCAGATCCGGGTGGTGCGCGCGGTGGCGGCGGTCGACAGCGGCGATGCGGTCAATCCCAACGGCATCGAGAACCAGATCGAGGGCTGCATCGTGCAGGCGACGAGCTGGACGCTGTACGAGGCCGTCGATTTCGACGCGCGCGAGATCCTGAGCCGCGACTGGGGGAGCTATCCGATCCTGCGCTTCGACGCGGTGCCCAAGCGGGTCGAGGTGCATGTCATCAACCGGCCCGGCGCGCCATTCCTCGGCACCGGCGAGGCGGGCATGGGGCCGACGCCGGCGGCGATCGCCAACGCGCTCTTCGATGCCACGGGCCTCCGCCTGCGCGACCTGCCGCTGACGGCGGCGACGGTGAAAGCGGCGATGCTGGGGTAGGGGCGCCGCTAGGAGCGAGATCCTGCGACGCTCTAGCTAGTACAAAGCCCCAGGTAGAATCGGGGGCGCAACGAATATCCCTCTCCCGCGAAGCGGGAGAGGGAGGGACCCGCGACCTTCAGGTCGTGGGAGGGTGAGGGTCACGCGGACGCGCGCGCCGTTTCAAGCGCGCGGGCAATCGCGTCGGCCATGCTCTCGGAGTTCGCGAGAACGTCGTTGTTCCAGAAACGCAGAACGCGCCAGCGGTCCCCTCTCGCGCTTCCCGGGCGAGGGGCGTCGGCACGGTGCCAAGACAAGATGTGTGAATGCCCACTCCGCGCGGAGAGGGAGCGACCGTATTACGGTCGGGGAGGATGAGGTGTATTTCCGCCGCGCGAGCCATTTCGCCGTCGGCACCCACCTCACCCGCTCGCTTCGCTCGCGCCCTCTCCCCCCGCAAGCGGGCGGAGAGGGCTCAATCTGAACTGCTGTCACGTAACCGGGAAATGCTCTAGGGCCGCTCGGCCGGGACGACGCGGCTGCGCAGCGTGCCGATCTTCTCGATCTCGAGCTCGACCACGTCGCCGTCGCCAAGGAAGCGGTCGATCTCCATGCCGCAGCAGCCGCCATAGGTGCCGGAGCCGAAAATCTCGCCGGGATGGAGCGTCTCGTCCTCGGAGACGTAGGCGATCATCTTGGCGAAGCTGTGGATCATCTCGCGGCCGTCGTTGCGCCCGCGCAGCTCGCCATTGACGCGGACGCTCGCCTGGAGCGCGAAGGGCTCGGGGATCTCGTCCCGGGTGACGATCCAGGGGCCCAGCACATTGCCGCCGTCGAAGCTCTTGCCCTTGGCGGGACCGAGGCGGCCTTGCATCTCGATCGCCTGCCGGTCGCGCGCCGAAAAATCGTTGAAGATCGTGTAGCCGAAGATGTGCGCCTCCGCCTCCCGGGCGGGG
>DASQSR010000021.1:0-8897 GCA_035642295.1 Allostellaceae bacterium
GCCGGACGGCAAGGGCTTCTACTACGTCGAAGATGACGTCAACACCTTGATGGAGGCGGCGCGATGAGCCGGCGCAAAGAGAGTGGTCCGGAAGCTTCCCGCCGCGGCTTTCTCGCCGCGAGCGGAGGCATGGTCGCGGCCGCGGCCTTCGGCCGGAACGCCGCCGCCGAAGCCGAGGGAGCGAAGGTGGGGCACGCGCCCCACAGCGCCACCGAGCCATTCTGGGGCGAGCACCAGAGCGGCATCATCACTCCGGCGCAGCGCCACACCTATTTCGCCGCCTTCGACCTCACCGCGACGCAGCGGAACGAGGTGGCGATGCTGCTGCAGGCGTGGACGCTCGCCGCGGCGCGGATGGCCAAGGGCGAAACGGCGCAGCCGATGGAGAGCGGGCTGAAGCCGATCGTCGCCGAGGCCGGCAGCACGGCGGTCGCCAAGACCGGCGACGCCTATCCGGCCAAGACCGACGTCGCCTATGAGGAACCCGATGCGAGCGCGGAAGCCGCCGATACCGGGGAAGCGGTGGGGCTTTCTCCGGCGCGGCTGAGCCTCACCTTCGGCTTTGGCGCGGGACTCTTCGTCCGGGACGGCAAGGACCGCTACGGCCTCGCCCATCAGCGGCCGGCGGCGCTGGTCGACCTCCCCAAATTCGCCGGCGATCAGCTGGTCGAAGCACATACCGGCGGCGACTTGTCGGTGCAAGCATCGGCGGACGATCCGCAAGTGGCGTTCCACGCCGTCCGCCAGCTCGCGCGCCTTGCCGGCGCAGTGGCGCAGATCCGCTGGGCGCAGACCGGCTTCCTCCCCGGCTCCGCTCCCGGAGAGACGCCTCGCAATCTCATGGGATTCAAGGACGGCACCAACAATCCGCGGGTGAGCGATCCCCAGGCGATGGCGCAGGTCGTATGGGTCGGCGCGGACGGCCCGGACTGGATGCGCGGCGGCAGCTATCTGGTCGTCCGCCGCATCCGCATCGCGCTGGAGCATTGGGACCGCATGAAGGTGGCGTTCCAGGAACAGACGTTCGGCCGGCACAAATCTTCCGGGGCGCCGATCGGCAAGGCGCACGAGTTCGACGCGCTGGACCTCGACGCCACCGACAAGGACGGCAACCCCGTCATTGCCCAAAACGCGCATGTGCGGCTCGCCGCGGCGGCCAACAACGGCGGCGCGCAGATCCTGCGGCGGGCCTATTCCTACAATGACGGCGTCGACTTCACCGCCGAACGCTGGCCGCCCTGGCGCCAAGGCATGGAATACGACGCCGGGCTGCTCTTCCTCGCCTATCAAAGCGACCCGCGCAGCGGCTTCATCCGCATCTTCGAGAAGCTGGCCAAGTTCGACATGATGAACCAGTTCGTAACCCACGTCGGCGGCGGCCTCTTCGCCTGTCCGCGCGGCGCGGCGAAAGGCGAGTATATCGGCCAACGCCTGTTCGAGACCGCGTGATCGGAGAGCCGCACGCGCATCACGATCACACCGAGACGCAGCAAGGAACGCCCGATGTATATCTGTCTCTGTCATGGCTTCACCGACCGGCAGGTCCGCTGCCTCGCCGCAACGGCGGAAGGCTCGATCGCGCGCGTCTACGGCGCGCTCGGCGTTCGCCCGCAATGCGGCAAATGCGTGCCGTTCGTGCGGGAGATCCTCCGCGGGGGCCATGCCGGAGCCCGAGGCGATGGACTGGCCGACCCGTCCTCGTCGGCTTAAGCTCTGTTACCGGACGATGTCACGAGCGCCGGTCCCGATGGGATCGGCGGGCGCCTTACGACCAGCGGAGGCCGGCAATGCAGGGCGACCCCAAGGTAATCCAACACCTCAACGCCGTGCTCCGGAATGAGCTGACGGCCATCAACCAGTATTTCCTCCATGCGCGCATGCTGCAGCACTGGGGCGTGACCCGGCTCGGCAAGCACGAGTACGACGAGTCGATGGACGAGATGAAGCACGCCGATCGCCTGATCAATCGCATCCTGTTGCTGGAAGGCCTGCCGAACCTGCAGGATCTGGACAAGCTGCTCATCGGCGAAGACGTGCAAGAAATCCTCGCATGCGACCTCAAGCTGGAGCAGCAAGGCGTGAGCGCCCTGCGCGAGGCCATCGCCTACTGCGAAACGGTGCGAGACTTCGTGACGCGCGACCTCCTCACCGAGATTCTCGACAGCGAGGAGGACGGCATCGATTTCATCGAAACCCAGCTCGTGCTGATCACGAAAATCGGCGTGCAGAACTACGTTCAGCTCCAGTCCGAGAAGGCGGATTAGGCGCGAATGGCCCAGGACTTGCGCTAAGCGCGCTCACCAAGCGCGGTGCGCAGGCATTCGACGAGCCGGGGGCCGTCGCAAGGCTTCGTGATGAAGCAGACGGCACCGCCGGAAAGCGCCTGCTCCCGGATGCGATCATCGGGGAAGGCGGTGATGAAGATGATCGGCAACTTCCGATTTTGATGAGCGAGGGTCCGCTGGAGATCGATTCCGCTCATGCCGGACAGCTGGACGTCCAGGATGAGGCAGTCGGTGTGGGCGAACTCGGACGAGCTGAGGAACGCCTCGGCCGACGGGAAGGCGGCCGCTCGATATCCGAGCGAGCGCAGCAGCGTCTGCATCGCCGAACGAACCGCTTGATCGTCATCGACAACGGACACGACGGGCACAGCGGACACGCAGGGACCTCGATGGTGCAGTTGTTTGAGCGCGTATGCGCCGCAACCGCGGCAATGCGAACCTAACCATCTGCGGCGACGGGGTCAGCATACACCGGTGCATTTCTTTTGGGCAACGGTATGGGCCGGCGCCCCGACCTCTAAACCAGCTCGCGGAATTTGGTCGACGCCGCGCCACGCGTCGCCCGGCCTGCATCGCCGATCCTTGCCAAGCTGGTCCAGGTAATTTAGCGTAACACCTGCGATTACGGATCGAGCACCAGCAAGCGCCGTCAGTAAAATTCCGCGAGCATGCCGCAACCGGAAAGCGATGGGGACTACGCCGAACTGATGCGCGAGATCAGCGCCTTGGAGGCGGAGTTCGCTACCTCCGAAGTGCGCAACCGTCTCGCGGATGTCGGCCGGCGGATCGAAACGCTCTACGAGAGCCTCAGAGAAAACCGACTGCTTCTGGAGACCGTGCTCGAAAACAGCGCGGCGAGCATCTATGCCAAACGGAAGGACGGCCGGTACATCTACATCAACCGCGAGATGGAGATCCTGTGCAACGTCACGCGCGAGCGAGGTCTCGGCAGAACCGACTTCGAACTGTTTCCGACGGATATCGCGCAGCAGTGGCGAAGCAACGACGTCAAGGCCATGCTGACCGGCACGCTGTCCCAATCCGAGGAGACGGTGCAGGGGGCGCGCGGCGAACGAACCGTTCTCGCCAAGAGCGTACCGCTGATCTCGCGCAACGGCGACATCGAGGGGATTTGCGGCATCTCAACCGACATCACGGACCTCCGCCGGACTGAATTGGCGCTGCGCGAAGCCGTCGCGAAGCTCGAGCGCGAGCGAGACAGCAAGCTCCTGAACATCGAAGCGATCACGGCTTCGATTGCTCATGAAGTACGCCAGCCCTTGACCGCCATCGCGACATACGCGAACGCGGCTCAGCAATTCCTGGGACGGACACCGCTCGATGTCGACGAGCTGCGCACCATTGTCGACCAGATCGGCAATGACTGCCGTCGCACGAACGAAATCTTCGACGGCATCAGGAGCCTGTTTCGCAGAGCCGATCAGCCGCGCGTGCCCATCGAGATCAACCAGACCGCGCTCGATGTCCTGCAATCGCTGGCGGGCGAGTTGAGGGATCATCGCATTGCGACACATACCGTGCTCGCGGCCGGACTACCGCCGGTTTACGGCCATCAGGGGCAATTGCGACAGGTGATCACCAACCTGGTCCACAACGCGATCGAGGCCATGGAGACGACGACGGATCGCGGTCGGGAGCTGCGGCTGACGACAAACCCACAGGGCGGCAACGCCATTGTCGTCGCGGTGGAGGATTCGGGACCGGGCATAGATCCCGCGCAGTTAGGCAGCATCTTCGAGGCGTTCGTGACGACCAAGGCCAAGGGGATGGGATTGGGGTTGGCCATTTGCCGCATGATCGTTCATCGTCACGGCGGTCAACTTTCTGCGTCGTCGGACGGCAAGAGCGGCGCCCGATTCCAACTCGTTCTGCCGGTCGAGTGACGCACGCGGCGGCACGGCGTCTCCGCCCGCCGCACGCCCCCAACCTTCCGCGTCTTGCAACCAGCACCTCACAAAGCGGCGCGCTGATCATCCTGGCCAAGATCGGCGGATAGCCCGAGGACAGCGCCTTGGCGAGCGAGACCGAAGGCCTCGGTGCCGAACATGCGGCCGGTGCGTCCGAAGCCGCAGATGACCTCGTCGGCGATCAGCAGCACGTCGTCTTTCTCGAGGACCTACTCCCCGCGCCAAGCGCGCTCCAGCGCGGCGATGTCGAGCTTCACCATCTGCAGCAGCGCCGCCATCACCCGCCGCGCCCGGGCGGGGTCGGAATCACCCAAGAGCCGCGGCAGCGAGCTCGGCACGATCTGCCAGGAGACGCCGTAGCGATCCCTGAGCCAGCCGCAGCGCTCGACCGTCCCGCCGGCCGACAGCGCTTCCCAGAGCCGGTCGACTTCCGCCTGGTCGGCGCAGTCGATGTGGAAGGAGACGGCATGGGTGAAGTCGAAGCGGCGACCGCCGTTGAGCGCGAGGAAGCGCTGCCCCGCCAACGTGAACTCGACCACCAGCACGGTCCCTTCCTTGCCGGCGGGACCATCGGCAACGTTCCGCTGCACGCGCTCGAGGCGCGAGCCCGGCAGCAGCGAGACGTAGAAGCGCGCGGCCTCCTCGGCCTCGCCGTCGAACCAGAGGCAGGGGGCAATCTTGGACATGGATCGGTCTCTCCCGGGTCGGTATCACCCCGAAGGACGCCGGCGGCGAGGGCAATCCGACAAGGCGGAGAAAAAAACCGGGCGGGGCCTCGTCAGCGGCTGCGGTCGGCGAGCTGCTCGCGGCGGCTCAGCACGAAGTCGACCGGCGTGCCCTTCTCGCGGGTCTCGAACGCGACCGGGGTCCCGGCGTCGTCGGTCCAGACATATTGGCGCTTGTCGGTGTCGATCTCGTACTGATGCAGGTTGCGGTTGAGGCCCGGGAGCGAAACCGGCTCGACCTCCCCGCCGGTGACCCGCGCGGGCAGGATCTTGCCGGTGCGGGTCGACATCATCACCGGCGATTGGAGCACCATGATCGACCATGGGTTCGAGGGGTGCACGTCCGCCGGCCCAGTCACCGTCCCGGAGGGCGTGGTCACGACAAAGGCGCCGTTCCGCGCCACGCCATGGACCGCCAGCCGGTCGCCATTGGTGATGGTGAGGCCGTCGAAGGAGACGAGCTGCTGCCCGTGCCAGCGCTCGATGCGCCGCGCCTCCTGGCGATAGACGACGATGCCGAGGAAGCGCACCGCGATGCGCATCTCGGTGGTCACCTCGGTGTCGTCGCCGACGCGGTCGATGGTGTTGACGTAGGTGCCGATGTCGCCATAGGTCGGGTGGATCACCCGGTAATCGTAGCGCTCCGCTGCGGCGTGGGCCGGAACCCCGGCGGCGACCGCGAGCAGCAGGGCGGCGAACACGACGAAACGACCAGATCGCATGCGCTTGGGACCGAAGGCGCGGTGCAACACCACGCTATTCTATGACAAACGGCGAATCCTGGCTATGGCTCCCGCAACCTCAGGGGGGCGGGATCTCAGATTGCGACCCAGCGCCGCATCTCGTGCTGAACCAGGCGGTCGGCGGGCAGCAGCACGGTGACCGTGGTGCCGCGGCCCGGGACGCTTTCCAGCGCGAGCGAGCCGCCGTGCAGCTCGGCGAGCGCACGGGCCAGGGGCAGACCGAGACCGGTGCCCTCGTAGCGGCGGCTGAGGCGGCTGTCGACTTGCCCGAAGGGCGAGAGCGCACGCTCGATATCCTCCGGGGCGATGCCGATGCCGTTATCGGCGACCTCGATCACCGCGCCGCGCGCGCCGTCGACCCGCACCCGAACCTCGATCTCGCCCCCGGCCGGCGTGAACTTGACCGCGTTCGACAACAGGTTCATCAGCACCTGCTTCAGCTTGCGCTCGTCGCCGCGCAGCAGCAGGAGGGTATCGGGCAGCTCGGCCTTGAGCGTCAGCTCCGCCGTGGCGACGCGCTCGCGCAGCAGCAGCACCACGCTGCGGACGATGCCCTGGAGATCGACGATCTCCTCCACCAGCTCGACCCGCCCCGCCTCGACCTTGGAGAGGTCGAGAATGTCGTTGATGATGCCGAGCAGGTGGCTGCCGGAGCTGTGGATGTCCTGCGCGTATTCGGCGTAGCGGTCGGGGATCGGGCCAAGCAGGCGGTCGCGAATGATCTCGGCGAAGCCGAGAATGGCATTGAGCGGCGTGCGCAGCTCGTGGCTCATATTGGCGAGGAACTCGGATTTGGCGCGGTTTGCCGTCTCCGCCTGCTCCTTGGCCTGGCGCAGGCCGCGCTGCGCCAGCACGTCGCGGGTGATGTCGCTGGCGGTGCCGCGGAAGCCGAGGAACCGGCCGGTCTCATCCTCCACCGGCGTGCCGCTCACCGACCAGAACCGTTCGCTGCCGTCGGCGGCGCGCAGCGAACAGGCGATATCGCGGAAAGGCACGCGCGCCGCCAGCGCGGCGAGGTGGCGCTTCCAGCTCTCCTCGCCGGGATCGGCGTGGGCGACTTCCATCAGGGTCCTGCCGAGGAGCGCCGCGGGCTGCAGTACCTCGCCATCGGCGATGCGGCCGGAGACATAACTGAGCCGGTGGTCGGCATCGGTCTCCCAGAACCAGTCGGAAGCGACCCCGGCGAAATCGCGGAAGCGCTGCTCGCTTTGCGCCAGCCGGCGCTCGGCGGCGCCGCTGCGGCGCAGGCTGCGCCAGGCGAGATGGATGCCGGCCAGGGTGAGCAGCGTGCCGCCCAGCACCAGGCCGCGCACCGCCCAATCGCGCGCGGTCCGCGCCGCCTGCCCCATGTCGCGGGCGAAATCCTGCTCGAACAGGGTCAGCCGGTCGTCGACGGCGTTGACGCGCGCGCGCAGCGCGGAGCGGCGGTCGGGACTGAGGAGGCCCGCCCCCTGCATCGTCGCCGCCTCGTCGGCGAGCGTGTCGAGCTCCGCCACGAGCGCGTCGCCCTGGCGCCAATCGGCAACCGCGCGATCGAAGAGCTGCCAGCGGTACGCCCCGCGCAGCAGGATCGACATCGCCGGAATGTCGCGCGGATCGTTGCCGCCGGCGCGAAATCCCTCATCGGCCCGCGTGTAATCCGGCATCGCCTGCACCAGCGCCTCGCGGGCGATCCGGTCGCCGATCGGCACCGCGATGTCGCGGCGGAAATCGTCGAGATACTGAGCGTTCTGGTACATGAGAAAGCGGCGCAGATCGAGCGCCGCCGCCTTCTCAGCCTTGGTGTAGATGTCCTCGGCGGCGACATAGGCGCGCGTCGCGTCGATGCCCCACACGGTGAGGACGCAGAGGGCCAGGACGACGGCCTGGACGCCGGCAAAAATGAAGACGACCACCGCGAAGCGGCCGGTGATCGAATGGCGGGACGCGCCCGCGCCGCCGGTTTTTGGCCGGCGTCCGAACCACGAACCGATGGAACCCCGAGGGAACGAGCGCATTGCCGGGTGCGAACTCAGGCGGGGAGCCGGCCCTTCCCGCTCCCGAGCCATTATCGCCGCCGCGGACTAACGATCGCTTAACGGTTAACCCGCGGAGATCATTGGCGCTTCGGCTGTGGCGCCGGGGCGGGACGATCGCCGGTGGGGTGCTCGACGGTGCCAAGCGCCGCGGCCAGCGAGGCGGCGGCGCTGCCCGGCGCCAGCGGCCGCTGCTGGCTCTCATGCGGCGCCCAGGCGGTCAAGGTCACGATCTCGAAATGCGCGGGAATGCGCCCGTCGGGCCGCGCGAAGGCGTCGTGGTAGCGCTGCACCGCCCGCGCGAGCGTGGCGCGGCGGGTGAAGCCGCGACGGCGCTCGGCGACGGCGTTGGCCTCGCCCATCGCGCGCAGGTCGCGCATCAAAGCGAGCGCATCGGGGTAGGTGACCTCGATCGTGTCGCTGTCGGCGACCGGCAGCGCAAAACCGGCGCGCTGCAGCAGGTGCCCCAGATCGCGCAAATCGGCGAAAGGCGCAACGCGCGGGCTGCCGCCCCCCTCCTCCTCGAGCTCGGCTTCGAGCAGCGCGCGGCGCAGCTCCATGAGAGTGGCGCCGGCGAACAGCGAGGCGAGCAGCAGCCCGTCGGGCTTCAGCGTCTGGCGCAGCTGCAGCAGCGCGCCCGGCAGGTCGTTGGTCCAGTGCAGCGCGAGATTGCTGAGCACGAGATCGAAGCTGCCCGGCGCGAAGGGCAGCGCCTCGGCTTCGGCGACGAGGGCGGGCGCCGGTGCCTGCCGGGCGAAGCCGAAGGCGGCATCGACATGAACGAGCCGCTCGATGCCGCCGCGCCCGGCGAGGCGGCGCGCCAGGATGCCGTGGCGGCAGCCGAGATCGAGCGCCAGCGGAAAGCGCCGCGTCACGTCCTCGAGCCGGTCGACGAGGCGCTCGGCCGCCTCGGCGGCGAGGAACGCCGCCGCCTCGGGCTGCCGCGCCGCCCGCTCGCGATGCGCACGCACCGCGGCGCGGTCGAAGAGGCGAAGCGGATCGGAAGGCGCAGCCATGCGGGGATATATAGGCCGCGAACGGCGAGGCTGTCTCAGGAAAGATGGACCACGGAGCGACTGTGTTTGCAGTCAAGGGTTTTGCCATGCGGTTTTGTCCCTGAGCATCGCATTGAGGATGGTGAGGAGCTTGCGCGCGGCGGCAGTGAGGGCGAGTTTGGCCGGCTTACCGGCGGCGCGCAGGC
>DASQSR010000022.1:0-10034 GCA_035642295.1 Allostellaceae bacterium
GTGCCGACGGCGGACAGGCCGGCGCCACCCGGGCCGTGCACGTCGACGACGCGCCGCCCGGCGAGATGCCGCTTCAGGGTGCGCGTCGTCTCCTCCTCGATGTCAGCCCATGCCGCATCGGAAATCGGCGCAAGCTCGCGATGAAGATTATTCATTGAAGTTTTCTCCTTTGAGCGAGCCGATGCGGAGCGAACCGTCGGACGCCGTCGTCAGGGTTGGCGCAGGCCCGGCAGTGGGCGCTGCGGCGGGCGTCGCGGCAATGGCATCGTCGTCGGTGACGGATTCCAGGAAGGACGCGGATGGCACGAAGAACAGGGTTCCGGTCACCGCACGGCTGAAGTCGAGCAGCCGGTCATAATTGCCGGGCGGCCGGCCGACGAACATGTTCTCGATCATCTGCTCGGTGACCCCCGGCGTTCGGCAGTAACCGATGAAGTAGGTGCCGAACTCGCCTTCGCTCGCCTTCCCGAAGGGCATGTTGTCGCGCAGAATTTTGCGCTCCTGCCCGTTCTCGGTGATCGTGGTGAGCGCGTTATGCGCCGATGTCGGCTTTATCGCATCGTCCAGCTCGATATCGGACAGCTTGGTGCGGCCGATGATGCGCTCCTGCGCCTCGGTGGACAGGGCGTTCCAGCCGTCCAGGTCGTGCAGATACTTCTGCACGATGACGTAGCTGCCGCCGGCAAAGGCGGGATCCTCCTCGCCGATGATCGCAGCCGCGGTGACCGCCTGCCCGCGCGGGTTCTCGGTGCCGTCGACGAAGCCGAGGAGGTCGCGGTCGTCGAAGTAACGAAATCCATGAACCTCGTCGACCGCTGTGACCGCGTCACCGAGGGCCGCCATGATCCGGGTCGCGAGCTCAAAGCAGAGATCCATGCGCTTGGCGCGGATATGGAACAGCAGATCGCCCGGGGACGATACGGCGTGGCGCGAGCCCGCCCGTATCTCGCGGAAGGGGTGCAGCTCGGCCGGCCGCGGATGCCCGAACAGACGGTCCCAGGCGTCGGAACCGATCCCCATCACACAGGTGAGGCCCGCCTCCATGTTGCGAAATTCGACCGCGCGGCACAGGGCGGGAAGGTCTGTGCAGAACGATCGAACCCTCCGGCGATTGTCCGGATCCGGGTTTATGGTCACGACCAGAAAAATCGCCGCCCGGGTCAGCGCTGCCGCGACCGGCTGCGAGACAATGACGCCATTCATGCCTTCCTTGGCAGCGGTCATCAGCGGCGTTTCCTCGAGCGACATCCCGGTGGCGGCCTCTGAAGCCGCATATTGCCCCGCTCACGACGAGATAGCCAGCCACAGAGGTGCGCAGCGGCAGAGCCGGCGAAGGCACGAGGTCGGCCGAGGTCGCGAGCGGGTCAGATGCGGGACAAGATGAGGCCGAACCCCGATGCCCGATTATGACACGATCGAGCGCTGGACGCTTTCCTGACGGTTCCGTGCGAATACCGTCGGCACGGGCGATCCGCCTCGGACGGTCTCAGCGATCTCGAGGATGCTGCCGCTTCGGTCCCTATCGAGAATAAAGAACCGACCCGTCGGCTGATCGAAACCGACATCGACCGTATCGACGCCGGCCATCGCGGCAAAGGCCGCCCGTCCCCTCTCGATGACCTGGTCGCACATCCCATCGATGATATCGGCGACTGCGCTCGCAACGGGGCCGATATGGCTCCGATGGAACACGATCAAAGACGGCAGCGGCGCCCGCAGAACTGCCGGAAGCGTAGCGCTGTAATAGATACGGATGCGCCGGAATGGGACGCCGAGGCGAGCCGTCACCAAGCCGGCGAAATATGCGGAAAAGCAGCCCTTCCCATAGTCTCTCATGCCGAGGACGAGCACGACGGTTCGACCGGCCTTGAAGCGGATGGCCCATCTGCGGTCGGTCGGGAGGGCCGGGTTCGAGGTGACGGTCTCGACATTGAGATCCTCGAGTCTCGCGCTCTGGATAAAGCCGATCTCATTCGTGGAGGAGAGATGGTCGCACGCCGTGTCGTTTCTGGCAGTACCGAGATCAGCGGTGATGATGTCCATAGCGATGGGCTCCTCAATAAATCAGCTGTCGTCACCTCTCCATTGCCATAGGACCGAGGCTGCAAAACTCCGGTTCTTGCGTGGGAATCGGATTAGTCGATCGAACATCGCCCAGCTGCTTCAGCGGCCGAGGTGGATGCCCTGGCCCTCCGAGCCTTGCTTTCGAATCAGTTCTTCGGCCCTTCCGATACGACGGCAAGATCCGGAGTGCACACGCAATGGCCCACGCGTAGATCGTCTCGGCATGATGGTGATCCTTGCCTTAAATCCAGGGGAAGACGGGACCCGGCCAGGGGATGCGGAGGTGGCGAAGGCCATCGTCATGGCCAAGATCGCGCGCATCGTCGAGAAGGGTGACGCCGTGATTACGACGTTGGACTCCGGCGTCCTCGAGCTGCGCTTCGCGACGGGCGAAATCCTCCACTTGGGTGAGGAGACGGTGACGCGTATCGCCTGACCCATCCGATAGAATGGAAGCCGCCGACCTGATGACCGGCGGCTTCCTTGGGTCACGCGGTGCGGAGCAGCCCGAGCTGGGTCAGGGCGGTGACCCCGTCATCGAGACCGATCTCTTCGATGATCCTGCCATTCTTGAGCTTGAGAACGGTGACGCCGGTGAAGTGCATCTTCCGGCCGGTGCTGGCAGGCAGGCTGCCCGCGAGGAAATCCTTGAAAGCCGGGCCGGTATGGGTGCCGCCGCCCTCCCACTGGCCGACGACGTAGTCGCCCTCGGCGATGAGGTCTGCCGTTCCCCAGAAGTTCAGGTCAGGGAAGGCGGTGCGGAAATCGGTCATGAAGGCCTTGATGTCTTCGCGACCCTTCCGGGGCTCATGCAGCGAGTACCTCAGCAACATGTCGGGCGCGGCGATCTCGTCGATCACCCGCAGATTGCAGGTCTTGCCCCAGAAGTCAGTGAACCAGCGGCCGACAATGGCCTTGTTGTCATCTTGCACGCTCATGGGAATGCCCCTCGATTGTTGGCGTTGAGGTCAGCGGTCGAACCCGATGGCCGTGGCACTTGCGTAACCTGCTTGGATCGCGCTCGAACTCCGGTTCTTGCTCCCGCATCGAATCGGAGACGGATCGGGCGCGCGGGGTGCCCCGGAGTTCACCCTCTGTCCGCAGCCATGCGGGGATCAGGGGTTCACCGCCCGGATTGAGTTCCCACGATCCGGCATGGGATTTGGAAGCAAGGAGCGGAGTGTGAAGCGCCGGCGAGAGCGGCACAGTGGCTCAAGCTGCTGTATGATAGAAGAGGGACGACGATGACTTCGACACTCGCACAGCCTCGGAAATCAGCCCCGTCATCCGTGGCGGATGACCCGCGCTGGGCGCGGATCGTCGCCCGCGATAAGACGGCGGACGGCCGGTTGTGGTACTCGGTCTCCACGACGGGCGTCTATTGCCGACCGTCGTGCCCCTCGCGCATCGCCAATCCCGAGAATGTCCAACTCCACGACAGCTTGGAGAGCGCCAAGGCCACCGGCTTCCGGCCCTGCAAGCGGTGCAATCCTGATGGTCCCTCAAGCGAGGCCGAAAACGCCGCCCTCGTCGCGAAGGCGTGCAGACTCATTGAAGAGAGCGAAGAAGAACCGAAGCTGGAGGAACTGGCGGAGGTGGTTGGTCGCAGTCCCGGTTATTTCCACCGCATCTTCAAGGCCGCCACAGGCGTCACGCCCAAGGACTACGCGGCCGCCCACCGCGCGGCGAAGGTTCGGCACGGACTGGCTTCCGGGAGCACCGTAACGGAAGCGATCTATGACGCGGGCTTCAACTCGAGCGGGCGCTTCTACGAAAAATCGACCGATCTGCTCGGCATGACTCCCTCGAAGTACCGCGCGGGCGGTGCCAATGAGGAGATCAAGTTCGCGGTCGGCCAGACGTTTCTGGGCGCCATATTGGTCGCCTCGACCAACAAAGGCGTCGCCGCCATCCTGCTCGGAGATGATCCGGATCAGCTCGTGCGCGATCTTCAAGATCGCTTCCCGAAGGCGCATCTCATCGGCGCCGACCGCGACTACGAGTCCTTGGTGGCGCGCGTCGTCGGGTTCGTCGAGGCGCCACGGATCGGCCTCGATCTGCCCCTCGATGTTCGCGGCACGGCCTTCCAGGAACGCGTGTGGAAGGCGCTCCAGGAAATCCCGCCCGGCGCGACGGTGTCCTACGCCGAAATTGCCCGGCGTATTGGTGCGCCGAAATCCGTCCGGGCCGTGGCGGGAGCGTGTGCCGCGAACAAACTCGCCGTCGCCATTCCCTGCCATCGCGTGGTTCGCAACGATGGCGCGCTCTCCGGCTATGCCTGGGGCGTCGAACGCAAACGCGTTTTGATCGGCCGCGAGGCTGCGCAGAACACGAGCGCGGCGCCTTGCGCGCTGACGAGCAGAGCTAGACGCTGACGATCTTGCCGGGATTCATGATGTTGTCGGGGTCGAGCGCCTGCTTCAGCGTACGCATGACGCTGAGCGCCTCGCCATGCTCGGCGACGAGGAAGGGGATCTTGCCGTAGCCGACGCCATGCTCGCCGGTGCAGGTGCCGTCCATGGCGATCGCGCGCTGCACCATCCGGTCGTTGATTCGCGTCGCCTCGGCCAGCTCCTCGGGCTTCTCCGGGTCGAGGAGAAAGGCGAGATGGAAATTGCCGTCGCCGACATGGCCGACCAGCACGGCCTGGACGAAGGACTGCTCGAGGTCGCGCTTGGTCTCGGCGATGCATTGCGCGAGGCGCGAGATCGGCACGCACACATCGGTCGCCCAGCCCTTGGAACCGGGACGCATCGCCAGCGCGGCGTAGTAGGCATCGTGCCGCGCCTGCCAGAGCTTGGAGCGCTCTTCTTGCGTCGCCGCCCAGCGGAACGCCGTCCCGCCCTGCTCGGCCGCGAGCTCCTTCACCTGCGCCACCTGCTCCTCGACGCCGCGCGCCGTGCCGTGAAACTCGAAGAACAGCGTCGGCGCCACGGCGTAATCCAGCTTCGCGTATTTGTTGACGGCGTCCATCTGCTTCGCGTCGAGCAGCTCGATGCGCGCCACCGGCACGCCGGCCTGGATGGCGGCGACGACGGTGTCGACCGCCGCTTCGATCGAGGGAAAGGGGCAGACCGCCGACATGATCGCCTCGGGAATGCCGTAGAGGCGCAGCGTCACCTCGGTGATGACGCCGAGCGTGCCCTCGGAGCCGACGAAGAGCCGCGTCAAGTCATAGCCCGCCGCCGATTTCCGCGCCCGCCGCGCCGTGCGGATCACCCGCCCGTCGGCCAGCACCACGGTGAGCGCCAGGACGTTCTCGCGCATCGTGCCATAGCGCACCGCATTGGTGCCCGAGGCGCGCGTCGCCGTCATCCCGCCCAGCGACGCGTCGGCGCCGGGATCGATCGGGAAGAAGAGGCCGGTGTCGCGCAGATACTCGTTGAGCTGCTTCCTCGTCACGCCGGCTTCGACCGTGCAGTCGAGATCCTCGGCCGAGACGCGCAGCACCCGGTTCATCTGGCCGAGATCGATGCAGATGCCGCCGCGCAGCGCCGCGACATGGCCCTCGAGCGAGGTGCCGGTACCGAACGCGATCACCGGCACTTTGTGCGCGGCGCAGAGCCGCACCACCTCCGCCACCTCCTCGGTCGAGCGCGCGAACACCACCGCGTCCGGCGGCGCCGGCGTGTGATAGCTCTCGTCGCGCCCATGCTGCTCGCGCACCGCCGTCGCGGTCGACAGCCGCTCGCCGAAGCGCTGCTTCAGCAGGTCGATCACAGGGTTCGCATCAGTCGCCCGACGTGCCGGCGCGGTCATCATGGTCCTCCCTTGGCCCGCCCAGCATAGCGCGCCGCACGGCCAAGGCCATGGGGCGTCCGGGGCGGTCAAAAGTGAGTGGGGATAGGGGGATAAGGGGGATCGAGGGACGATCCTCTTGGCGCCTGCGGCGCCGCAATTCCCCTATATCCCCATTCAACAAGCAGCGACGCGCCGTCACGCGCGCTTGCGCCGCCGCTCGCGCGGCGCGACGGGGCGGCCGCGGACCGGCAGAGGCAGCGCCGTCGTGTATTTGGTCTGCTCGAGGGCGATGCTCGAATGGGTGGCGCCGACGCTCTCATTGGCGATGAGCTGATCGCGGACGAAGGATCGGAGCGCGGCGATATCGGCGACTCGGAGATGGAGGAGGTAGTCGTATTCGCCGGTCAGCAGGTAGCACTCGACCACCTCCGGCAGCCCCTTGATCGCCTTCTCGAACGTATCGATCGCGCCCTTCGTCTGGCTGATCAGCCGCACATTGACGAAGACGTTGAGGCCGATGCCGAGGCGCTCGGGATTGAGCAAAGTGACATAGCGCTCGATCAGCCCTTCATCCTCCAGCCGCTTGACGCGCCGCGCGCATGGGGTCGGCGACAGCCCGACGCGCTCGGCCAGCTCCAGCGTCGTGATTCGGCCGTCCTCTTGCAGTGCATTCAGAATCCTGATGTCGAGCGCGTCGAGTTCGGCCACGGCGACAATCTCCAAGAAATCCACAGAACCGAGCGATAATAGCCAAGAGCCCTGCATTTCTGTAGCCAATTCGCAGACCCTCGCTCGGCCCCCGGTGCTAGGCTTTTTGCGCTGATTTCTCCCCCGATGTGCGGGAGAGGCTCTCCGGGCAGGCTCGGGCGTTTGTACCGGGGAGAAGCCGGAACGGGACGATAGGGAGTCTCTCGATGGCGCTTGCGGCTGTGAGCCTCGACGACAAATACACCCTCGACACCGGGCGCATCTATCTCACCGGGATCCAGGCGCTGGTGCGGCTGCCGATCATGCAGCGGCGGCGCGACCAGGCGATGGGCCTCAATACCGCGGGGTTCATCTCCGGCTATCGCGGCTCGCCGGTCGCCGGGCTCGACCAGAATCTCTGGCACGCCGGGCGTCTCCTCGCCGAGCACCACATCCGCTTCCAGCCCGGCATCAACGAGGATCTGGCCGCCACCGCGGTCTGGGGCACGCAGCAGGTCGGCCTCTTTCCCGGCGCCAAATATGACGGGGTCTTCGCCTTCTGGTACGGCAAGGGGCCGGGCGTCGATCGCACGGGCGACGCCTTCAAGCACGCCAATGCGATGGGGACGGCGCCCCACGGCGGCGTTCTCGCCGTCGCCGGCGACGACCATGCGGCCAAATCCTCGACCCTCGCGCACCAGTCGGAATACGCCTTCATCGACGCCTCGATCCCGGTGCTGAACCCGGCGGGGGTGCAGGATCTGCTCGATCTCGGCCTCTATGGCTGGGCGCTGTCGCGTTTCTCCGGCTGCTGGGTCGGCCTCAAGGCGATCGCCGACACCATGGACAATTCCGCCTCGGTCCATGTCGATCCCGACCGCGTCCAGATCGTTCTGCCCGAAGATTTCGCCCTGCCGCCAGGCGGGCTGAACATCCGCGTGCCGGATCACAACGCGCTCGAGATCGAGCGGCGGCTCCGGCAGTGGAAGCTGCCGGCGGTGATCGCCTTCGCTCGCGCCAACCGGCTCGATCGCGTGACCTTGGACAGCCCGCAGCCGCGGCTCGGCATCGTCGCAGCGGGCAAGGCCTATCTCGATCTGCGTCAGGCGCTGGCCGATCTCGGCATCGACGAGGCGCAGGCGGCGGCGATCGGGCTCCGCCTCTACAAGGTGGCGCTGACCTGGCCGCTCGAGCCCGAGGGCATCCGCCGCTTCGCGGCGGGTCTCGAAGAGATCCTGGTGGTCGAGGAGAAGCGCCCGATCGTCGAGCGCCAGCTCAAGGACATTCTCTACGACATGAGCGCCCGGCCTCGGGTCGTCGGCAAGACCGACGAGCGCGGCGCGCCGCTGCTGCCGGAGACCGGCGAGTTCGATCCGGCGCTGGTGGCGCGCGCCGTGGCGGCGCGGATCGGGCGCTTTCACAGCTCGCCGCGCATCGCCGACCGCCTCGGCTATCTCAATGCGCTCGAACGGCAGTTCAAGACCGCGAAGGCGCCGATCGAGCGCATTCCCTATTTCTGCTCGGGCTGCCCGCACAACACCTCGACGCGCCTCCCCGAAGGGAGCCGCGCCACCGCCGGCATTGGCTGCCACTACATGGCGGTCTGGATGGATCGCGAGACGGCGACGGTGACGCAAATGGGCGGCGAAGGCACCTGCTGGATCGGCCAGGCGCCGTTCACCGAGACGCCGCACATTTTCGCCAATCTCGGCGACGGCACCTATTTCCATTCCGGCATTCTTGCGATCCGCGCCGCGCTCGCCGCCGGCGTCACCATCACCTACAAGCTGCTCTACAACGATGCCGTCGCCATGACCGGCGGGCAGCCGATCGAAGGCCATTTGACGGTGCCGCAGGTCACGCGGCAGCTCGCGGCCGAAGGCGTCGCGCGCATCGTCGTCGTCACCGACGAGCCCGACAAGTATCCGAGCGATGCCGGCTTTGCCGATGGCGTCGCCATCTTCCATCGCGAGAAGCTCGACGCGGTGCAGCGCCAGCTGCGCGAAACGGCGGGCGTCAGCGTCCTCGTCTACGACCAGACCTGCGCCGCCGAGAAGCGCCGGCGGCGGAAGCGCGGCCAGTTCCCCGACCCGCCGAAGCGCGCCTTCATCAACGAGCAGGTCTGCGAAGGCTGCGGCGATTGCTCGCGCACCTCCAACTGCCTCTCCGTCGTGCCGGTCGAGACCGAATTCGGGCGCAAGCGCGCCATCGACCAGTCGAGCTGCAACAAGGATTTCTCCTGCGTCGAAGGCTTCTGCCCGAGCTTCGTCACGGTCCATGGCGGCCGCCTGAGCAAGCACCACGCGCCCGGCGACCACGAGGAAATCCCGCCGCTGCCGGAGCCGGCACTTCCGGCGCTAAGCGAGCCCTATGACATTCTCGTCGCCGGCATCGGCGGCACCGGCGTCGTCACCATCGGCGCCCTCCTCGGCATGGCGGCGCATCTGGAGGGCAAAGGCTGCTCGGTGCTCGACATGACCGGGCTCGCGCAAAAGGGCGGCGCGGTGCTGAGTCACATTCGCATCGCCGCCGCGCCGGAAGCAATCCATGCGGCGCGCATCACCGCCGGCGGCGCGCGGCTGCTGCTCGGCTGCGACATCGTCGTCGCCGCGGCCGCGGATGGGCTCTCGCGCCTCAAGAGCGGCGCCAGCCATGCGGTGATCAATCAACACGAGACCGTCACGGGCGCCTTCACCCAAGACCCCGACCTCGCCTTCCCCGGGCGCGCCTTGGCGCAGCAGATCACCGGCGCGGTCGGAAGGGATAGCGCCGACTTCATCGATGCGACGCGGCTCGCCACGGCGCTGCTCGGCGACGCCATCGCGACCAACCTCTTCCTCACCGGCTATGCCTATCAGAAGGGCCTGCTGCCGGTCTCGGCGGCGGCCATCGAGCGCGCGATCGAGCTCAACGCCGTCGCCGCCGAGGCCAACCGGCGGGCCTTCCGCTGGGGCCGCTGGGCGGCGCTCGACCGCGCGGCGGTGGAGCGAATCGCGGCACCGACCGCGCCGGCGGCCGAGCGGCTCGCCGAGACGCTCGACGAGATCGTGGCGCGCCGGGTGCAGTTCCTCACGCGCTATCAGAACCGCGCCTACGCCGCGCGCTATGAGCGGCTGGTGCGCCGCGCCGAGACCGCCGAGCGGCAGCAGGCGCCGGGCACCGTGGGCTTCGCCGAAGCGGTGGCGCGCAACCTTTTCAAGCTCATGGCCTACAAGGACGAGTACGAGGTGGCGCGGCTCTATACCGACGGCAGCTTCCTGGCCGCGCTCCACCGCCAGTTCGAGGGCGATTTCACGCTCGAGTTCCATCTCGCCCCGCCGCTCCTGGCCGAGCGCGATCCCGTCACCGGGCATCTCAAGAAGCGGCGCTATGGCCCCTCCATGCTGCGCGTCTTCGCCATCCTCGCGAAGCTCAAATTCCTGCGCGGCACGGCGCTCGATCCCTTCGGCCGCAGCGCGGAGCGCCGGACCGAGCGCGCGCTCATCGCCGAGTACGAAGCGCTGATCGAGGAGCTCATTGCCCATCTCGACCGCGACCGCCAC
>DASQSR010000023.1:0-3314 GCA_035642295.1 Allostellaceae bacterium
AGGAACCTCACCGTCGAGCTGCCGCTCGGCACCTTCACCTGCGTTACCGGCGTCTCCGGCGGCGGCAAGTCGACCCTGGTCATCGACACGCTCTACAAGGCGCTGGCGCGGCGGCTGATGGGCGCGCGCGAGCATCCCGGCGAGCACGACGCCATCGAAGGCGCCGAGCATCTCGACAAGATCGTCGACATCGACCAGTCGCCGATCGGCCGCACGCCGCGCTCCAACCCCGCGACCTATACCGGCGCCTTCACGCCGATCCGCGACTGGTTCGCCGGCCTCCCCGAGGCCAAGGCGCGCGGCTACGGGCCGGGGCGTTTCTCGTTCAACGTCAAGGGCGGGCGGTGCGAGGCCTGCCAGGGCGACGGCGTCATCAAGATCGAGATGCACTTCCTCCCCGACGTCTATGTCCAGTGCGACGTCTGCAAGGGCAAGCGCTACAACCGCGAGACGCTCGAGATCAAGTTCAAGGACAAGAGCATCGCCGAGGTGCTCGACATGACCGTCGAGGAAGGTGCCGAGTTCTTCGGCGCCGTGCCGGCGATCCGCGACAAGATGACGACCTTGCAGCGCGTCGGCCTCGGCTACATCCATATCGGCCAGCCGGCGACGACCCTCTCCGGCGGCGAGGCGCAGCGCGTCAAGCTCGCCAAGGAGCTCTCCCGCCGCGCCACCGGCCGCACCCTCTACATCCTCGACGAGCCGACCACCGGGCTCCATTTCGAGGATGTGAGGAAGCTCCTCGACGTGCTGCACGCGCTCGTCGACCAGGGCAACACCGTTCTCGTCATCGAGCACAATCTCGAGGTCATCAAGACCGCCGACTGGATCATCGATCTCGGCCCCGAAGGCGGCGCCGGCGGCGGCCGCATCGTCGCCGCGGGAACGCCCGAGACCATCGCCGCGACACAAGAGAGCTACACCGGTCAATACCTCCGCACCTACCTCGCCCGCAGCAGCCAGCCGGAAGCGAAGCGCTCGCGCAAGCGCGCGTGACAAGACCTGCTTCGCGCGAAGACCTTTCGACTCTCCGTATCCTTTGCCGCCGTCCCCGCGAAAGCGGGGACCCAGGAGCCCAGATCTCGCTGATCGCGTTTGAAGCCCTCGATGCCCGCTTTCGAGCGTGCAAAAGAAACGAGCGTTGGATGAGCGAAGCGCGTCCTTCGGACAACCCGGCCGACCGCTTCGTGGTCGGCCCCGGAGGGTTCGCTCGCGCTCAGGACGAGGAAGTTTCTTTGTGCCACCAAGAATTTACCTCATCCTGAGCCTGTCGAAGGACGCAGGTTGGACCTGCAGCAAAACGTCCCTAGCGTGCGATTTCCTCACACGCTCCTTCGCGGGCAAGGCAATTGTGTAGGCTATCTCGAAGCGCTCACTCCTCCTCCCGGTGATAGACCGAGATGGCGAGCAGCATGTCCACGTCGCGCCCGTTGCGCGCCAGCGGCAGGATGAGGCGCTCCATCGACCGGTAATCCTCGGGCATGATGATGAGCGTGTGGCCGCGGCGATAGCCGGGCTCGCCGCGCTCCGCCGCCGCCACGAACTGGGCGTAGGCGGTCGAGCCGAGAAAATCGGGATGCGCTTCGTCGATCCATCGTCCGGTATGGTCGCGGCCGAGCACGCGCACATGCTCGGTGCCGAGCAGGCGATAGCGAAAGCGCAGCGGCGCGCGCTGGACATCGGCGAGCCAGAGGAACGGCAGCAGCGCGACCGGCAAGGCGACGGGGTCGAAATGCTGCCGGCCGGGCAGCAGCCCGGGCGCGGGATGGAGCCCGATCCAGTGGTCATAAAGGTGCCGGACCCGCGCATCGGCGGTCGGCGGCGGCAGGTTAGAAAGTTCTTCCACGCGCCCTGAGCATCTTCCACGAGCCCTATAGGTCAAGCCCACGCGATACTCCCAATAATAGCAGCCGCGCGGCATGGCGAAAGCGATTTTTGGCAATGCTCCGGTATGGAGGGCCAAGGGCAACAGTTTCAAATTTGGGGCGCGAGAGACCGCCCGGCGGCGCCTCGACGCGCAGCACATGACGGCCGGCCGGCGCGCCTTGGAGGGGCTTTCGCCGGGTCCTATAGTCGGCCGATGCGCCGAGAAGAGCCCGTCCACATCCTTGGCGGCGGCCTTGCCGGCTGCGAAGCCGCCTGGCAGCTCGCGCGCGCGGGCGTCGCCGCCGTGCTGCACGAGATGCGGCCCGTCCGCGCAACGCCGGCCCATGTCACGGCGGGACTTGCCGAGCTCGTTTGCTCCAACTCCTTCCGCTCGGACGACGCGCTCAACAATGCCGTCGGCTTGCTGCACGAGGAGATGCGGCGCTGCGGCTCGCTCGTGCTCGCCGCCGCCGATCGCCACCGCGTGCCGGCGGGCGGCGCGCTCGCCGTCGATCGCCACGGCTTTTCCGCCGCGGTCGAGGCGGCGCTCGCGGCGGAGCCGCTGATCGAGCTCCGGCGCGAGGAGATCGCGGAGCTGCCGCCTTCCGCCTGGGACAGCGTCATCATCGCCACCGGGCCGCTCACCTCGCCCGCGCTCGCCGACGCGCTGCGCCGCCTCACCGGCGAGGAGTCCCTCGCCTTCTTCGATGCCATCGCGCCGATCGTCTATCGCGACAGCATCGATATGGAGACGGCGTGGTTCCAGTCGCGCTACGGCAAGGGCGACGGCAGCGATTACATCAACTGTCCGCTCGACCGCGCCGGCTACGAAGCCTTCGTCGCCGCGCTGCTCGCCGGCGAGACGACCGAGTTCCACGACTGGGAGCGGGAGACGCCCTATTTCGAGGGCTGCCTGCCGATCGAGGTGATGGCGGCGCGCGGCATCGACACCTTGCGCTGGGGACCGATGAAGCCGGTGGGCTTGCGCGATCCCCGGCGCGAGCGCGGTGCCTATGCGGTCGTGCAGCTGCGGCAGGACAATGCGCTTGGCACGCTCTGGAACATGGTGGGCTTCCAGACCAAGCTGCGACATGCCGAGCAGAAGCGCATCTTCCGCCTGATCCCGGGGCTGGAGCAGGCGGAATTCGCCCGCTTCGGCGGCCTTCACCGCAACACCTTCCTCAACAGCCCGAAGCTGCTCGACGACGCGCTGGACGCGTCGCGCCGCGCCTATTCGGCGGCGGCGCGGTGGCCGAGCCAGGCGTCGAGGTCGGCGAGGGCGCGGCGGGCGAGGAGGGGTTTGCGCTCGCCGCGGTTGGCGCGGGTGACGGCGCCTTCCGGCAAAGGCGGAAAGAGGCCGAAATTGATGTTCATCGGCTGGAAGGTCCGGGCATCGGCGCCGCCGGTAATGTGATGGAGAAGGGCGCCCAAGGCCGTGGTCGGCGGCG
>DASQSR010000024.1:0-11807 GCA_035642295.1 Allostellaceae bacterium
GTTCCCCGGGCAGGAACGCTTCAGGCACGCCGGCGGCTGTGTTATTCCCGTGTCAACCGCGACGCGGGTTGCGGCTCGGAAAATTCAGCCGGCGATGCGCTGCAGGGCGGCGCGGACGCGGGCGAGCGCGGCTTCCGCCTCGGCGCGGCGCTCGCGCTGCTCCTCCACCACCTCGGGTTTGGCCTTGGCGAGGAACTGCTCGTTGCCGAGCTTGCGGCCGATCTTCTCGATCTCCGCGCCGATCCCGTCCGCCTCCTTGGCAAGCCGGGCCCGCTCCTTCGCGAGGTCGATGGCGCCGGCGAGATCGAGCGACAGCGTCGCGCCGCCCGCCACGACCTGAATGGCGCTGCGCCCCGCCATGAGGCGCTCGCGCCGCGCCTGGTCCGCCGGCTCGAGCGCCGAGAGCCGGGCGAGGCGCCGGATCGCCTCGCCGTGGCGATCGAGCCAGCGCCGGCCCTCCTCGCCGCTTTCCAGCAGAAACGCCTGAAGCTCGCTCGCTGCCGGCACGTTCATCTCCGAACGCGCCGTACGCAGTGCCGAGATCACCGCGACGACCCAGTCCATCTCGGCCATCGCGGCGCGGTCGACGAGCCCCCGCGGATAGGCCGGCCAGCGGGCCGCGATCAGCAGGCCTGCCTTCCCGGCCGTGAAGTGCTGCCACAGCGTCTCGGTGATGAAGGGCATGATCGGATGCAAGAGATGCATGAGCTCGCCCACCACCCAGGCGGTGACCGCGCGGGTTTCCGTCTTGGCGCCTTCGTCCTCGCCGGCCAGGATCGGCTTGGTGAACTCGAGATACCAGTCGCAGAACGTGCCCCAGGTGAAGTGATAGAGCGCGTCTGCCGCCTCGTTGAACTTGTACTCGCCGAGAGCGGCGGCGACGCGGGCACCGGTCTCCGCGAGCGCGCCGATGATCCAGCGGTTGACGGTGAGCCGCGCGGCGGCGGGATCGAAGCCGGGCACGAGCGCGCAGCCGTTCATCTCGGCATAGCGCGCCGCGTTCCACAGTTTGGTGGCGAAGTTGCGATAACCCTCGACCCGCGATTCCGCGAGCTTGATGTCGCGGCCCTGCGCCGCGAGCGCGGTCAAGGTGAAGCGCAGCGCGTCGGTGCCGTAGCGCTCGATGAGCTCCAGCGGGTCGATGCTGTTGCCCTTCGACTTCGACATCTTCTGCCCGCGCTCGTCGCGCACCAGCGCATGGATGTAGACGGTGCGGAACGGCACGTCGCCCATGAACTTGCAGCCGAGCATCATCATCCGCGCGACCCAGAAGAAGATGATGTCGAAGCCGGTAACCAGCACATCGGTCGGGTAGTAGCGCTCCAGCTCCTGGGTCTCCTCCGGCCATCCCAAGGTCGAGAACGGCCAGAGGCCCGAGGAGAACCAGGTGTCGAGCACGTCGCCGTCGCGCGTGAGCGCAACCTCCTTGCCGTAATGCCGCGCCGCCGCGGCTTCGGCCTCATCTTCGCTCTCGGCAACGAACACCTTGCCGTCGGGGCCGTACCAGGCCGGGATCTGATGCCCCCACCAGAGCTGGCGCGAGATGCACCAGGGCTGGATGTTGCGCATCCACTCGAAGAAGGTGTTCTCCCAGCTCTTCGGCACGAACACCGTGCGCCCGGTCTCGACCGCCTCGATGGCTGGCGCCGCCAGCGTCTTGGCGTCGACATACCACTGGTCGGTGAGCCACGGCTCGAGCACGGCGTCGGAGCGGTCGCCGTGCGGCACCATCAGCGTGTGCGGCTCGATCTTGGCGACGAGGCCCTCGCGCTCGAGATCGGCGACGATACGCTTCCTCGCCTCGAACCGGTCGAGGCCGCGATAGGCTTCGGGCGCGCTGTCGTTGAGCCGCGCATCCCGGTCGAAGATGTTGATGAGCGGCAGGCCGTGCCGACGCCCGACCTCGAAATCGTTGAAATCGTGGGCGGGCGTGATCTTGACCGCGCCGCTGCCGGTGGCGGGATCGGCGTACGCGTCGGCGACGATCGGCAGCCGTCGGCCGACGAGCGGCAGGAGGGCGTGCCGGCCGACGAGGTCGCGGTAGCGCTCGTCTTCGGGATGGACGGCAACGCCGGTGTCGCCGAGCATCGTCTCCGGCCGCGTCGTCGCCACCGTGATGAAGCGGCCGGGCATCCCCTCGACGGGATAGTTGAAGTACCACAGCGACCCCTTGGTTTCGCGGTTCTCGACCTCGAGATCCGAGATGCCGGTGTGGAGCTTCGGGTCCCAGTTGACGAGGCGCTTGTCGCGGTAAACGAGGCCCTCCCGGTAGAGCGCGACGAACACGCGGCGCACCGCCGCGGAAAGCCCCTCGTCCATGGTGAAGCGCTCGCGGCGCCAATCGGCCGAAGCGCCCAGCCCGCGCAGCTGGCGCGTGATGGTGCCGCCCGACTCCGCCTTCCACTGCCAGACGCGCTCGACGAAGCCGGCGCGCCCGAGCTTCAGCCGGTTCGACTGCTCGAGCGCGAGCTGGCGCTCGACCACCATCTGCGTTGCGATGCCGGCATGATCGGTGCCGGGCTGCCACAGCGTGTCGCGGCCGAGCATGCGGTGATAGCGGATGAGGATGTCCTGCAGGGTGAAGGTGAGCGCGTGGCCCATATGCAGGCTGCCGGTGACGTTCGGCGGCGGCATCATGATGCAGTAGGGCTCGGCCGGTGAGTCGGGGTCGCAGGCAAAAGCGCCCGACTCCTCCCATTGCCGATACATCGCCGCCTCGACCTCGGCCGGGCGGTAGGTCTTGTCCAGCATGGCTGAACGCCTCTCGTTCGCTCTTCGCTGCGTCAGCGGGGCGTGGGAGCGCGGATGGCGCCGCTCAGCGGCTCTGCGCGTCGTGCGACATGCGCCGGATCTCGTCCTGCACAAGGCGCTCGACGAGCTGCGGCAGGTTGGCGTCGAGCCAGTCGCGCAGCATCGGCCGCAGCAGCTCGCGCACGAGGTCTTCGAGCGTGCGACCGGTATCGCCCAGCGGCAGGTTGCCGAGCTGATCACGCATGCCGAGCGCGTTCAGCTGCGCCAGCGCCGAGACCGACGACGCCGCGGTCCTTTCCGATACCAGCCGCTCTTCCTCCTGGGGAAAGGCCGGCTCCTGGGCGAAGGCCGGCGGCGGCGGGGGGGGCGGCATCGGCGCCCGCTCTTCCCGCGGCGGCGCCGATTCGACGTCGAAGATCGGCCGCGGCGGGGGCGGTGGGGGTGGCGGCGGCGCCGCCGCCTCGGGGGCGGACTTCTTGCCGGATGTAATGCTGACGACCGTCCCGTCCTCTTCCACCACCTCGGTAAGCTCGAGCACCTCCTCGCCGCGCTGCGGCTTCTCCGCCACCCCCGCGGGCGGCGCGGCGCCCTCTCCATCCTCGGCGATGATGCGGCGGATGGAGGCGAGGATCTCCTCCATCGACGGCTCGTGTTGCCCCTTGGGGTCCGACATGGCGCTCAACCCAACTCGCCTAACCGGGGGCTACACTACGGGAAGCGCGGGCAAAAAACCAGCCGCACCGCCCGATTCGCGGCTTTCCGCCGCGACCCAATGGCCGATTCCCGGGTCCTAATCCTTGGCGCCGAAGCCGATCCAGTTGTCGCGCACCGACCGATAGTGCACGTCGACATCGTAGAGCTTCACCGGCAGGCGCAGGTCGGCGGCGGTGAGGCGCCCGATATAGTCCGCCAGGTTGAACTCGGCGAGGGCCAGATCGTGCTGGGCGGTGACGAGGCTGACCTGGTCGGTGAACAGCTCCTGCTCGGCGTTGAGCACGTCGAGGACCGTGCGCGAGCCTACCGTCGCCTCCTGGCGGACGCCGTCGAGCGCGATCTCGGAGGCCTTGATCGTCGATTGCAGCGAGATGATCTGCGCGCGCCCGGAGACGATCTGCTCCCAGGACTGGGTCGCGCCCTGGATCGCGGCGCGGCGCGCATCGTCGGTCTCGCCCATGCTCTGGCCCACCTTCTCGATCGCCTGCCGCGTCTGGGAATAAATGCTGCCGCCTTGGTAGAGCGGCACGGTCATGCGGGCGACGACCGAGCCGACGGTGGTGTCGTGGGCGATGAACTCTGTCTCCATCTGGCGGTTGAGGTCGGCGACCAGCGCCAGCTGCGGCAGCAGCTGATCGCGCGTCGCGTCGACGGTGTTCCGCGCCGCGTCCTCGGCGAAGATGCCGGCGATGACGCTCGGATTCTTGAAGGTGGCGAGGCTCAGCGCCTCCTCGCGGGTGGCCGGGATGACCGGCTGGATCGTCGGTGGCGCCAGCCGCCCCGGCGGCACATGGCCGACGGCGCGCGCATAGCTGGCGCGGCTGATCTGCAGATTGCCTTCGGCCTGCTGGCGCGAGGCGGTCGCCCCGGCGAGCCGCGCCTCGGCCTGCGCGACGTCGGTGCGCGTCACCGCGCCGACGCGGAACTGGTCGTCGGTCGCTTCGAGCTGGCGGCGCAACACCTGCTCATTGTTGACGCTGAGATCGAGCGTGGCCTGGTCGCGAACGACGTCGAGATAGGCTTGCGCCACGGCGAGGAACACCTGCTCTTCGGTGGCGATGTTGCGCGCCCGTTCCGCCTCGACCAGCTTCTCCGCTTCCTTGGTCTTCGCCTCGGTCTGACCGCCGGAATAGACCGGCTCGGTGATGTTGAGGTCGACGGTCTTGGGCGTTGTCTTCGAGTTCGGCGTGGTGATCGTCGTCGGCTGGTTCTCGATGCGCTGTGCGCCGACCGAGCCGGTGAACGTCACCGTCGGCCGCCAGCCGGAGAGGGCCTGCGGCACGCCTTCGTCGGTGGCGCGGAGATTGGCGCGCTCGGCGAGAATCTGCGGGTTGCTGGTGTAGGCGTCGATGAGCGCCTGGGTCAGCGTCTCGCCGCGCGCGCCGCCGGCGGCGAGGCCGAGGAGCGCGCCCACGGCGGCGGTGGTGAAGAGATGACGGCGCATGGTCCCCATCCTAGGAGCCTGTCTCCTAATCCCGTCCGCTCAGAAGACGAAGCTCGGCTCCGCCTGGAACCCCGGCAGCGGCGGCGCCGCGGCGTCGAAGGCCGGTCGCCGCGACAGCGTCCCGCCCGCCGAGGTCATCAGCACCGCCCGGCTCATCGCGCCCGGCTCGCGCATCACCGCCACCAGCCGGCCGCGATCCGCGAGCTGCTGCGCGACCGCCGGCGGGATGCGCTCGACCGCGCCTTCGCAGACGATGACATCATAGGGCGCGCGCCCCGGATAGCCCGCGGCGAGCGGCGCTTCGAGCACGGCCGCATTGTCGATGCCGAGCTCGCGCAGCCGCGTCATCGCCTGCGTCACCAGCTTTGCCTCGCTCTCGACCGCGACCACGCTGCGCGCGAGACGCGCCAGCACCGCCGTGCCGTAGCCGCTGGCGCAGCCGATCTCGAGCACGCGGTCCTCGCGCTCGATCTCGGCGAGTTCCAGCAGGCGGCCCAGCACCATCGGCGACATCAGAAAGCGGCCGTTGCCGAGCGGCAGATCGTTATCGACATAGGCGGTACCGCTGAGCGCCGGCGGCACGAAGCGCTCGCGCGGCACGGCGAGAAACGCCTCGAGCAGCGCCTCGCTCGTCACCTTGTTGGGGCGGAGCTGGCTTTCGACCATGGTGAGCCGTGCTGCCGCGTAATCGATCATGCGCCCCGCCCGCTCCTGCTCCGCGAACGAGCCGACTTATAAAGGCGCGTCGCGCCGAACACAATCCTCGGCTGGGCGCCTTGACCCTCGGCGGCGGCGCGGCATATACACCCCACCCCTGGCCGGATGGCAGAGTGGCTATGCAGAGGACTGCAAATCCTCGTACAGCGGTTCGATTCCGCTTCCGGCCTCCATCCTCTCCGCCGCCGGGGGTGGCGTCCCACGGACGGCTCTGTTATAAGGCCGTGCCGCGCCCGGAACGGGCCGGCGAGCACTGATCCCGGGTAGCTCAGTGGTAGAGCAAGCGGCTGTTAACCGCTTGGCCGGGGGTTCGAATCCCTCCCCGGGAGCCACTTCAAGGTCTACACACGTCCGCCAACGTCCAGGAAAGCTCGGAAAACCGAGCTTTCCTGCGGCCTTTGCCCGCAAGTTGCTTGAGCACGTCCGCCGGCGCCCGGCAGCGCCGGACCATAGATTGTGGGTACGATTGTGGGTTTGGCGAACCTTCAAGATGGCAGGGACGACGGAGAAACTGACTGCGCACTTGAGGTGCCGCGGATCGCGAAGAAACCGGGCCTCTATTCGAACGGGCAATGGGCTCTCCCTACAAGTCACCTCGGGCGGTGCCTCCTGGCTGCTCTGCTATGCGATCGCGGGGCGGGCGCGATACCTGGGGCTTGGCTGGCGAAACGGAAGAGGCGCAGGCGATGAGCTACCGTGTCTATGATGAGCTACCGTGTCTATGTTGACGATAATTACGACTACATGGAGGGGCGCTACACCCTCGGCGAGTTCGACAGCGCCGATGCCGCCCTCGCAGCCTGCAAGCGGATCGTCGACGAATGCTTAGCTAGCCACCACGAGCCCGGGATGCACGCGGGTGCACTGATTACCCTATACCGGCTGTTCGGCGACGATCCCTGGATCGCGCCGCTGGACGGCGCTCCGGCCGTGGAGTTCTCGGCCTGGCGCTACGCCGAGGAGCGCGCCGCCGTGATCTGCGGCGACAAATAGTGGCGGTTTCCGTCCGCCTCATCGGTGTCGACGGATTCGGTGCGCCACTTTGGGACGACCGCGTTCCCTGGCTCGACGGGCTCCGCCTGCTCGACGCCTTCGACTACGAGCTTGTGGACCACCTCACTCGCCGGGTGCGGATTTCACGCGCAGACGCCCTGGCGCTTCTCGACGGCGGCAAGCCGTTGCCGTGGCACGAGGCGCGAGCCGCCGAGCTGCGGCAACGGGTATGGAACGCGGCGACGCGCGAGATCGATTTGGTTCTCGAAGAGTGGTGACTCTCTGGTCATGTCTGGTAGCCGCAGCTAAGCCAACCTGATCCTTGCTATGGACCTCTTCCGAGAGGTGCCAATAACCCCATCAAGCCTCTTGGCAATGGTGGACATCTGGTTTCCGCCGCTTGGCGTGCGAGGGCAGTCGTGCCCTGCTTGGCGCGCATGGCCACTTCGCTTGACGCGGCCGACGCAGGGGGATGATATCGCCACCCCGGGCACGGTTGGCCGGCCGCCCGATGAGACGAGGGCTCGTTATGGCGACGGCGGAAGAGGCGATCGGAGAAGAAGGCAAGACCGCCGCGGCGCTGACGCGCGAGGGCGCCGCGCTCGCGGTGTTGGGCGCCTTGAGCTTCTCGCACCTGCTGAACGACCTCGTCGCCTCGCTTGTGCCTGCCGTATACCCGATGCTGAAGACGAGCTTCGGCCTCGATTTCGCCGAAGTGGGGCTCGTCACGCTCTGCTATCAGGTCACCGCCTCGCTGCTGCAGCCGGCCGTCGGCCTCTTCACCGACCGCCGGCCGATGCCCTATTCGCTGCCCGTCGGGATGGGCTTCACGCTGTGCGGGCTGATCCTGCTCTCGCGCGCGTCGCATTTCTTCATGGTGTTGCCGGCGGTCGCGATGGTCGGCATCGGGTCGGCGGTCTTCCATCCCGAATCGTCCCGCATCGCCCGCGCCGCTTCCGGCGGCCGCCACGGCTTCGCCCAGTCGCTTTTCCAGATGGGCGGGGCCACCGGATCGGCGCTGGGTCCCCTGCTCGCCGCGCTCATCGTCATGCCGCGCGGCCAGGGCAGCATCGCGCTCTTCGCCCTGGTGGCGCTCCTCGCCATGCTGGTCCTGACCGCCATCTGTCGCTGGCACAGCCGTGCCCGCAGCACGCCGCGCCGGCCCTCGCGGGCGACGAAATCCACAGCGGTCGCCCTCTCTCCGGGTCGGACGCGCCTTGCGCTCTTCGTGCTGCTCTTGCTGGTGTTCTCGAAGTACTTCTATCTCAGCAGCCTGACCAGCTACTACACCTTCTACCTCATCGACCGGTTCCACGTCTCCGTGGAGAACGCCCAGATCCATCTCTTCGTCTTCCTTGGCGCGGCCGCGCTCGGCACTTTCTTCGGCGGCCCCATCGGCGACCGCTACGGACGCAAGGCGGTGATCTGGGGCTCGATCGTCGGGGCGTTGCCGTTCACGATGATGCTGCCCTACGCCAATCTGCTCTGGACTGGAATCCTGTCGGCGATTATCGGCCTGGTGCTGTCCTCGGCCTTCTCGGCAATCCTGGTCTACGCGACCGAACTCGTCCCGGGTCGCGTCGGGACGATTTCAGGGCTGTTCTTCGGCCTGGCGTTTGGCATCGCCGGCGTCGGCGCCGCTGTCCTGGGCGAAGTCGCGGACCTCACGAGCATCGACTTCGTCTATCGCGTCTGCGCCTGGCTGCCGTTGCTCGGCCTGCTGACGGCGTTCCTGCCCAACGTCGAGGGACCGCGGGCGCTGCGACAGGAATAGCGCCTGCTCGGGCAAAGCTCAGGGCGCGCCGCGGCTCACTCGGCCGGGCGCGCCGCGATCTCCGCGGTGCAGGCCGGGCAGCGCGTCGCGGCGAGCGGCACTTCCGTCAGGCAGAAGGGACAAGGGCGCGTCGCCGCCGCCGCTGGCGGCTTGCGGTAGAGCTGGTTGATGCCGCGCACCAGCAGGAACACCGCGAAGGCGACGATGATGAAATCGATCACGTTGTTGATGAAGAGGCCGTAATTGATCGTCGGCGCGCCTGCCGCCTTGGCCTCGGCGAGCGAGGCATAGGACTTGCCGGAAAGGTTGAGGTAGAGGCTGGAGAAGTCGACGCGGCCCAGGATCAGGCCCAGCGGCGGCATGATGATGTCGTTGACCAGCGAGCTCACGATCCGGCCGAATGCGGCGCCGATGATGACGCCCACCGCGAGATCGACCACGTTGCCGCGCATCGCGAATTCACGGAATTCCCGAAGCATTGTCGCCCCCTCGCCCATGTCGCCGCCCCAAGGCTAGCGCTTGGTGCCTGGCCCGTTAAGTCCCGCGAAAGGGCTAAAGCACCGCGCCGGGGCTGCCGAGCGCGTTCTCGGTGAGGCCGCGGGTGATGATGTCGTAGGTCTCGTCGATCGAGTCGGTGCGGTGAAAGAGCGCGAGATCCTCGGGGCTGATCGTCCCGTACTTCACCAGCGCCTCGAAGTTCACCACCTCGTCCCAGAACTTGGCGCCGAACAGCACGATCGGCATGCGCTTCTTCATTTTGCGCGTTTGCACCAGGGTCAGGATTTCGAACAGCTCGTCGAGCGTGCCGAAGCCGCCGGGGAACAGCACCACCGCCTTGGCAAGATAGACGAACCAGAACTTGCGCATGAAAAAGTAATGGAAGTGGACGTGCAGCTCGCGGGTGACGAAGGGATTGTCGAACTCGTCGTTGGGGATCGAGATGGTGAGCCCGACATTGTGCCCCTTCGCTTCCGAGGCGCCTCGATTGGCCGCTTCCATGATGCCGGGACCGCCGCCGGTGCAGACGACAAAGCGCCGGCCCTCGTGGTCGAGTTGTTTCGACCAGCGCGTGAGGCGATGCGCGAGCTCGCGCGCCGCCTCGTAATAGGCGGAAAGGGCGAGCTGCATGCGCGCCGCCTCGATGCCGCTGCCCGCGCTCTCGGCGGCGGCGAGGGCCGCCTCCGCCGCCTCGCGCGACCGCAGCCGGGCCGAGCCCATGAAGACGATGGTGTCCTCGACCCCATAGCGCTTGAAGCGCGACAAGGGCTCCAGGTACTCCGCCAGGATGCGGAGGGCGCGGGCGTCCTTGCTTTCGAGGAAACGCCCGTTCTGGTACGCCTTGGGCTGGCGGTGGGTCTGTTTTTCGTGCGCCGGTTTGTCCAAGATTCACCTCTTTCTCGCGGACTCTGCGGCAAACATGGTGAACAACCACTGAACGCGCCATAGAACGGCGGCGGTGGCCGGACGTTCAACCGCGGCCGGATATCAACCAACAGTTTACTTAAACTTGCTAGATTTCGCTGTTTGGACAGGCTTCGGGGTCGGGGTGCCGATGTCGCAGTACACGACCATCGCGGCGCAGCCGAAGCGGCCGGCGACGCTGATCAAGGTCAAGCTCGACGCGCAAGTGCTCGCGGCGCTGCTCGAGCGTCACCGCCGGTACCTCCGCAACCAGAGCGGCGGGGCGCGGGCGATCCTGCGCCAGTGCGACCTGAGCGGCCTCGACCTCAGCGGCGGCGACTGGACCAACAGCGAGTTCCTGGTGTGCAAGTTCGACGGCGCGAACCTGCAGCGCGCCGTCTTTCGCCACGCCAACCTGTTCGGCGCCCGCTTCAACAACTGTGATCTCTCCAGCGCCGATTTCGAGAAAGCCGATCTGCGCGGCGCGAAGTTCGAGCTCGCCAACCTCACCGGCGCCCATCTCGGCGGCGCCGATCTCCGGGAAGGGATGGTGATCGAGGCCGGCGTCACGCTCGACGGCGATACCGGCAGCCGCTTCACCAACGCCATCCTGCGCGGGGCGAAGCTGCCCAATGCCAAGTGCCGCGCCGTCGATTTCAGCGGCGCCATCCTCGAAGGCACCGACTTCTCCGACGCCGATTTGCGCAACGCCTGCTTCCACGGCGCCGAGCTCATCGACCCCATCCTGCGCGGGGCTCAGCTCGGCGAAGCCGATCTGCGCAGCGCCGTGCTCAAGGGCGATGTCGGCCAGCGGCTGCAGAACAGCGGCGCGACGCTGCCGCAGCAGCGGCTGCGCTTCGAGGCGATCGCCGACCGCATGAAGCAGCACGAGCTCTGGGTCGCGAGCCAGGGCAAGGAGGGACGGCGCCTCAATCTGAGCGGCTGCAACCTCGAGGGCGTCGATCTCTCGGGCAGGCTGATGGCCGCGGCGCGGCTCGATCACACAATCCTTGTCGGCGCCAATCTGAAGCAGGCGAATCTCGCCGCCGCCGTGCTCACCGGCGCCAATCTCCAGGGCGCGAACCTCGTCTGCGCCGAGCTGCGCGGCGCCGATCTGCGCTGGGCCAATCTGCGCGATGCCGTGCTGCTGGGCACGCGCCAAGGCGAGATGCCCGGCCTCGCCGGCCTGAAGACGCTGATCGAGTCCGAGGAATAGGCGAACGCGAAGCGTTCGTCCGCGGCGGGCGCCAGCGGTTGCTCTTGCAACCGCGAAAGCCCGCACCGTGCGGACTTGCGCCAGCAACCGCGAGAGCCCGCACCGTTCCGTCCAAGGCGCGGCGCCGCCCCGTTACGCCACCGTGAGCTTGCGCATCAGCGCCGCCGGCAGCGATTGGCGCAGCGTGTCGATGCCGTGCCAGGGGTCCTGCTTCTGCCGCGCCAGACGATCCGGCATCGTCCTGATGGTGAAGGCATCGGAGCGGACGCCTTCCTCGACCTCGCGCCAGGTCAGCGGCGCCGCCACCGGCGCGTTGAGCCGCGCGCGCGCCGAGTAGGCGGCGACCGCCGTCGCGCCCCGCTGGTTGCGCAGGTAGTCGACGAAGATCCGGCCCTGTCTTGCCTTCTTGGCGAGCGAGGTGGTGAAGGCGGCGGGCGCACTCTCCGTCAGCGCCTGCGCCACGCCTTTGGCGAAGGTCTTCACCTCGTTCCAGCCGAGGCGCGGCCGCAACGGCAGCACGACGTGGAGCCCCTTCCCGCCGGTCGCCTTGACGAAGGATTGCAGCCCCATCTCTTCCAGCAGCCGGCGTAGCGCCAGCGCGGCTTCGCTCACCCGTTCCCAGGCCAGGCCCGCATCGGGATCGAAATCGAAGACGACGCGATCCGGCTTCTCGATCTCCGGCTCCTTGGCGCCCCAGACATGGATCTCGAGCACGCCCATCTGCACGAGCGACAGCAGCCCCGGCAGATCATCGGCGGTAAGATAGGTGTCGGCCCCCACCGTCTCGCCGATCTCGA
>DASQSR010000025.1:0-5513 GCA_035642295.1 Allostellaceae bacterium
CGTAAGGCGGCAACGCGCAAGTTCTTTGCCCGCTTGCGCTCGCTCGAGGCGATCGTCGGCGCCGATCTCCGCAAGCGCGGCAGCCTCGTGCTGATGCAGGCGGTCGATCAGTGGTACAGCGAGGCGATCAGCGTCACCGCCACCGATGTGAGCATCACCAACGCGGCCAAGGCGGTGATCGCCCACCTCTAAGGCGAACGCGCAAACCGCGTTCGTCCGTTGCGGCGACAGCGGTTGCGGAGCAGCCGCGAGAGCCGCTCCCCTGCCTGCATCACTGCTGCGCCAGCTTCTTGAACAGCGTCACGCCGCGCAAGAGATCGATGGCCCGCACCATCTGGTAGTCCTGATCCGTGCCGATCACATTGGGATCGAGGGCACTCGTCTCAGGTTTCGGCGCCGGCTTGGTGCCGGGGGGGACGTTGGGCGCCGCCGTCGTCGTCACCGCCTTGGGGTCGGCATCGCTTCGACCGGCGCCGGGCTTCGCCGTCGCGGCCGGCGGCGTCGCGCCCTTTTCCAGCGCCTGCGCGTCGGTGTTCTTGAGGGCACCGCGCAAATCCGCCTCGTGCAGCCGCGCCTCGGTCGCCACCTGCTCGATCTTCGCCGGCTCGACGACGACGTCGGGCTCGATGCCGGTCCCCTGGATCGAACGGCCGGACGGCGTGTAATAGAGCGCCGTCGTCAGCCGGATCGCGCCGCCGCTTTCCTTGACCGGCAGCACCGTCTGCACCGAACCCTTGCCGAAGCTCCGCGTCCCCAGCAGGACGGCGCGGTGGTGATCCTGCAGCGCGCCGGCGACGATCTCCGAAGCCGAGGCCGAGCCGCCATTGATCAGCACCACCATCGGCAGGCCCCGCACCAGGTCGCGGTCGGGCTGGGCCTCGAAGCGCCGCGTGTCCTGGGCGTGCCGGCCGCGGATCGAGACGATCTCGCCCTGATCGAGGAAGGCGTTGCTGACCGCCACCGCCTGGTCGAGCAGGCCGCCGGGATTGTTGCGGAGATCGAGGATGATGCCGGCAAGCTGGTCGCCCGCCTGCTGCTTCAGCGACTTGATCGCGGCTTGGAGGTCGGTGCTGGTCGGCTCGCTGAAGCTGGTAATGCGGATATAGCCGATGTCATGGCCTTCGAGATGATACTTCACCGGCTCGACATGGATCTCGGCGCGGGTCAGCGAGACCTCGAAGGGATCGACGCCCTGGCGGCGGATGGTCAGCTGTACCTGGGTTCCGACCGGCCCGCGCAGCTTGTCAACGGCATCGTTCAGCGACATGTCGGTGACCGGCTGCTTGTCGATCGCGAGAATGAGATCGCCGGGCTTGAGGCCGGCATGGGCAGCGGGCGTGTCGTCGATCGGCGAGATGATCTTGACGAGGCCGTTGTCCATCGTGACCTGCATGCCGAGCCCGGCGAACTCGCCCCGGGTCTGCACCTGCATCTCGCGGTATTCCTGGGCATCCATGTAGTTGGAATGCGGGTCGAGCGATCCCAGCATGCCCTTGATCGCGCCTTCGACGAGATGCTTGTCGCTGACCGGCTCGACGTAATTGGCGCGGACCTGGTCGAACACCTCGGTGAAGAGATTGACGCTGGCTTCGCTGTTGTCGGCGGCGGTGACCGACGGAGCGACCGGGAGGAGAGCGATCAGAGCGGCGGAAGCCGCGACTTTGAGGATGCGCATGGAACTCGGGCTCGTTGCTGAATGGGCACACTGTGGTACGCCGAGGGGCGCGTGTCCACTTACTTCAGGGATAGGTGTATTCGCCCCTTAGGCGCGTGCGGCGCGGCCGCCAAAAGCGGTGGCCGTTGCCGACGGTTTCAGCCACCCACGGGATTGAAATCGTAGGTTCCAATCCCCTGGAGGATAGCGAACTTGCAGCGGCCGCCGCCGATGCCGCTGACATGATGGGCGCGCCGAGCCGGCACGGTGCAGCGCTGGCCGGCGGTGAGCTCGAACACCTCGCGTGGCGCGCGCGTCTCGACCACCATCGGCCCTTCGAGACAGATGAAGTGGTCGCTGACATTGCTGTGCCAGTGCCACGGCACTTCCTGTCCCGGCGCCAGCGTCAAGACGACCATGCGCAACTCTGGCGTCGCGGCCACCGTCTCGTGGCTTTCCACGGTGTAGAGGGATTCGCGCTCGCTCACGGCCATGCTCGCCTCCCGGGAAGCGGCAAGCTTACCGCGCGCGCCGGCGCCGGCAAAGGCTGCCGTCGCGCTCGGGCCTTAAAGGTTCGAGGGGTCGCCGGGCAGGAGATTGACGCTGCCGACCGTGACGCCGTCCGGCTGCTCGAAGGTGATGGTGTTGGCCGAGCGATACATGACGTAGCACTGCTCGGCGTTGTCGCCGAGCCGCGTCAGCGCTGAACAGAAGCGCCCGTCGGGCAGCACGCGCCAGGTGCCGACATCGGTGAAGTCCCCTTCGCGGAAGCGCTGGGTGCCGTCGGCGGTGAAAAAGGCGGCATAGGGCCGGCCGTCCGCGGTGACGCCTTGGACCGTGTTGTTGGCGAAGGCGGTGGTGATCTCCGGCGCGGACATTCGCATCGGCGCGCCGGCCGCCATCGGTACGCTGCTGCCGGAGAGCGGCGTGGTCGCTGCCGGCGCGAGCGGCGCGCCGAGGGCACCGGTGAGGACCGGCGGTGGGGGAGGCGGCGGCGCGGCCGCGGCCGCTTCACCGGGATGGTAGGGCGCTGTTTCGCAGCCGGCGAGCAGCGCCAGCACCGGGAGGAGCAGCGGCAGCAGTTTCGACGCGCGCATGGGAGGACCTTTCGGCGAGGGTCTTCCCCGCCAACACGGCCACGCGCCGTGCAGTTCCTCCGGCCGCGCGGGTCCGCGCCGGCCAATGCCACCGGTGTGGTCGGTGCTTGATCGCGCGGCTATTCCGCTGCCGTCGCGCGGGACGCGGGCGCGTCGAAGGCGGCGAAGAGGCTCGCCTCGCGCTCCTTGGCCTTGGCGAGGTTGCGCTCTTTGATGTGGCCGTAGCCGCGGATCTGCTCGGGGATCCGCGCGAGCTCGACGGCAAGCGCGTGGTTCTCGGGCGAAAGGGCGGCGGCGAGCCGGCCCAGCGTCGCCTCGTAGTCGGCGATGAGCTGGCGCTCCATCCGCCGCTCGGCGGTGTAGCCGAAGATGTCGAATGCCGTCCCGCGCAGCCGCCGGAGGTTCGCGAGCAGCTTGAAGGCGGCGAAGACCCAGGGCCCGTAGGCGCGCTTCTGCAGCTCGCCGCTGACGGGATCGCGCGGCGCGAAGAGCGGCGGCGCGAGATGGAACTGAAGGGTGAAGTCGCCCTCGAACTGCTGGTGCAGCTTGGCGAGGAATTCGCCGTCGGTGTAGAGCCGCGCCACCTCGTATTCGTCCTTGTAGGCCATCAGTTTGAAGAGGCCTTTGGCGGCCGCCTCGGCAAGACCGGTGAGGCCGCGGCCCCGGGTCTTTTCCGCGCTCTCGATCGCGGCGACGAGGGAGCGATAGCGGGCGGCGTAAGCCTCGTCCTGGTAGCGGGCGAGGAAGCGGGCGCGGTGCTCGACGAGCTCGGCAAGGGTCTGCGGCGCCGGCGCCTCGGCGACCAGCGCCGGCCGCACCAGCGCTTCGACCTTGGCACGGTCATGGGCGGCGAGGCGGCCCCAGGCGAAGGTGCGCTTGTTGGTCTCGATGGCGACGCCGTTGAGCTCGATGGCGCGCTCGATCGCCGTGAGGCCGAGCGGCACCAGCCCCTTCTGGAAGGCATAGCCGAGCATGAAGAGGTTGGTGGCGATGCTGTCGCCCATCAGCGCCGTGGCGAGGCCGGTGCCGTCGAGGAAGTCGGTGCCGCTATCGCCCGCCGCCGCCTTCAGCGCCCGCTGCATCGTGAGCGTCTCGAAATCGATGTCGGGATTGACGACGAAAGCGGCGGTGGGCGCGAGGTAGGAGTTGACGACGGCGCGCGTGACGCCGTTCTCGACCCGGGACAACGCCGCCGGGCTGGCGGCGACGACCATGTCGCAGCCGAGCAGCAGATCGGCGCCGCCGGCGGCGATGCGCACCGCGTGGAGATCCTCGGGCTGCGGCGCCAGGCGCACATGGCTCATCACCGCGCCGTTCTTCTGCGAGAGGCCGGTGAAGTCGAGGACGGTGCAGCCCTTGCCCTCGAGATGCGCTGCCATGCCGAGGAGGGCGCCCAAAGTGATGACGCCGGTGCCGCCGATGCCGGTGATGAGAATGCCGTAGGCCTCGCCGAGCGGGCGCGGTTCGGGCAGCGGCAGGCCGGCGAACGGGTCGTCGGCGACCGCGGCGGCGGGCTTCTTCAGTTTGCGCGGCTGTCCGCCATGGACGGTGACGAAGCTCGGGCAGAAGCCCTTGAGGCAGGAGAAATCCTTGTTGCAGTTCGACTGGTCGATGGCGCGCTTGCGCCCGAACTCGGTCTCGGCGGGCTTCACCGAGACGCAGTTCGATTTCTCCGAGCAGTCGCCGCAGCCCTCGCAGACGCGCTCGTTGATGAAGACGCGCTTGGGCGGATCGGGGAACTGGCCGCGCTTCCGCCGCCGGCGCTTCTCGGCGGCGCAGGTCTGGTCATAGACCAGGACGGTGAGGCCCGGCATCTCGCGCAGCTCGCGCTGCACCTGGTCGAGCTCGTCGCGATGGCGGACGGTGACGCCGGCGGCGAAGCCGACATCGGCCGGATACTTGTCGGGCTCGTCGGTGACGACGACGACGCGCTTGGCGCCTTCGGCCGCGACCTGCTGGGTGATCTGCGCGACGGTGAGCTGGCCCTCGACCGGCTGGCCGCCGGTCATGGCGACGGCGTCGTTGAAGAGGATCTTGTAGGTGATGCTGACGCCGGACGCGGCGGCGGCGCGAATGGCGAGGAGGCCGCTATGGGAGTAAGTGCCGTCGCCGAGATTCTGGAAGACGTGCGGCTCGCTGGTGAAGGGCGCCTGGCCGATCCAGTTGGCGCCTTCGCCGCCCATATGGGTGATCGTCGCCGTGCGCCGCGACGGCACATACATCGCCATGGCGTGGCAGCCGATGCCGGCCTGAGCGCGGCTGCCTTCGGGGACGCGGGTCGAGGTGTTGTGCGGGCAGCCCGAGCAGAAGAACGGCGTGCGCTGCGTCGCCGGGAGCTTGGCGTCGAGCAGCTTGTCGAAGGATTCGAGCCGTGCCAGGCGCTGCGTGAGATGAGGGCTCTCCTCGCCGAGCCGCTTCAGGCGCAGCACGATGGCGCGCGCCACCATGGTCGGCGTCAGCTCGCCGGCGCTCGGCAGCAGCGGCGCGCCGCTCTCGTCGCTCTTGCCGACCACGGTCGGGCGGCGTCCGGCGTCGAGGTTGTAGAGGAGGCGGACGAGCTGGCCTTCGATGAAGCCGCGCTTCTCCTCGACGACGAGCACGTCCTGGAGCCCTTCGGCAAAGCGCCGCGCGCGGGTCGAGCTCGAGCCGGTCGATCGCATTGGCGCGGGCGAAGGCGGCGATCGCTTGCATCTTCGGCCCGTGCAGGCGCCGCTCGGCCTCGAGCGGCGGGTCGGGCCAGCGGATGGAAAGCCCGCCCGGCG
>DASQSR010000026.1:0-3092 GCA_035642295.1 Allostellaceae bacterium
GACGGCGCTGATCAGCGCGATCAATGCCATCACGCTGAAGCCGACGCAATGCGCGCTGTGGATGCGGCCGGCCGTCCCGCCCGCGCAGCGCAACGCCTTCTATCGCGCCTTCAACGCCGTCTTCGACCGGATCGAGCGCTGGTACGGCGCGCTGATCGGCCGCATGGTGGCGCGGAGCGGCGTCATGGTCGCGATCGCCCTGGCCCTGGTGGCGCTGGGTGGCTACGGCATGTCGCGCGTGCCCACCGGGTTCCTGCCGTTCGAGGACCAAGGCTATGTCCTCGCCGTGGTGCAGCTGCCCGACGGCGCTTCGCTCGAGCGGACGCAGCGCGTCCTCGACCGGATCGCGCCCATCGGCAGCAAGGTGCCGGCGGTCGACAAGGTCGTCGGCGTTGCCGGCGTCTCGCCGCTCGACAACAGCGCCTCGCTCGCCAATGCCGGCGTTGCCTATGTCGTGCTCAAGGATTGGAGCGAGCGCGGTGCCGGACAGGACCTTCGCGCGGTTTTGACCGAGCTGAACCGCGCTTTCGCCGCGATTCCCGACGCGCGCATCAACGTGCTGCCGCCGCCCCCGATCCAGGGCATCGGCAATGCCGCGGGTTTCTCGCTGGTGCTGGAGCAGCGCGACGGCAGCTTCGATTTCGGCAAGCTGCAGGGCGTCACCGACGCCGTGATCGCCAAGGCCGCGACGCAGAGCGGGCTCCAGCGCGTCTCATCGTCGTTCCGCTCGGACATGCCGCAGCTCAGCGTCGAGGTCGATCGGACCAAGGCGGAAGCGCTGCACGTCTCCGTCGACCAGGTCTTCTCGGCGCTCGCCGCCTATCTCGGCTCGTCCTACGTCGATCAGTTCAACAAGTTCGGCCGCACCTTCCAGATCTACGTCCAGGCCGACGAAGCCTACCGGCTGACGCCCGCCGATATCGACCGCTTGACGGTGCGCAATCAGCAGGGCGGCATGGTTCCGCTCGGCACGCTGGTGCGATTGGTGCCCGCGGTCGGGCCGTCGCTCATCAGCCTCTATAACCTCTACCCGGCCGCGACCGTCATCGGGCTGCCGGCGTCCGGCTTCAGCTCCGGCCAAGCCATGGACCTCATGGACCAGATCGCGGCAGAGACGCTGCCGCCGGGTTCGGGGGATGAATGGACCGCGCTCTCCTATCAGGAGAAGGTGGCCGGCTCACAAATCTATTGGGCCTTCGGCCTTGCGCTGCTGCTCGTCTACCTGGCGCTCGCCGCCCAGTACGGGAGCTGGTATTCGCCGCTTTCGGTGCTGCTTGCCGTGCCGCTGTCGCTGCTCGGGCCGGCCGCGGTGCTGACCGGCCTCGGCATCGACAGCAACCTCTATGTCCAGATCGGCCTCATCCTGCTGATCGCGCTCTCCGCCAAGAACGCCATTCTGATCGTCGAGATGGCGCGCGATCTCCATGTGCGTGACGGGCGGCCGCTGCTCGAGGCGGCGGTCGAAGCGGCGCGCCTGCGCCTGCGCCCGATCCTGATGACCTCCTTTGCCTTCATCCTCGGCGTGGCGCCGCTGGTGGTTGCCACCGGCGCCGGCGCCAGCGCGCGGCGCTCGATCGGCATCACCGTGTTCACCGGCATGCTCGCCTCGACCTGCCTGGCGGTGCTGTTCGTGCCCGCCTTCTTCGTCGTGGTGCAAGGCTTCGAGGAGCGGCTGCAGGCGCGCAAGGCGCGGCGCCGTCCGCTTCCGGGGACGACCGCGCCGTAACCGCGCGCGGCTAACCCTTGCCGATCAGCGCCGCGAATTCCTCCAGCACGTCGCGATAGAGCGGGCGCTTGAACGGCACGATGAGCTGCGGCAGCTCGGCCGGCGGGACCCATTTCCAGGCATCGAACTCGGGATGATGCGTGTCGAGCGCGATGTCGCGATCCTCGCCGGTGAAGCGCATGGCAAACCATTTCTGCCGCTGGCCGCGATAGCGCCCCCGCCAGAGGCGGCCGGCGATCGGGCGCGGCACGTCGTAGCTGAGCCAGCGCCGGCTCTCCGCCAGGATTTCGGCCTTGTCGGTGCCGGCTTCCTCCTTGAGCTCGCGCAGCGCCGCCTGGCGCGGCGTCTCGCCGCGGTCGATGCCGCCTTGCGGCATCTGCCAGTTCTCGCCGCCGACATCGATGCGCCGGCCGACGAAGGCGTGGCCGTCGCGGTTGAGCAACATGACGCCGACGCCGGCGCGATAGCCTTCGACGCGGATCGCATCGACCTCGTCGCTCATTGCGCCGCGCCTTTCGCGTCGCCCGGCAGCGGCGGCAGCGCGGTTACCGGCGCCAGCGCGATGCCCTTCTCCGGCAGGGTCTTCGCCCAGAGCGCGACGCGCTCCAGCGTCACCGGGTAGTCGAAGCCGATGCCGAGCGCCGCGTGGTTCTGTCGCGCCAGTGCCTCGAGGCTGGCGAGATGCCGGTCGATGGCGTCGCGGCTGGTGTCGGCGTCGATCGTGTCGTCGGCAACGACGCACGGAAGGCTCATGCTCTGAGCCAGCGTGGGCGCGACGCTCTGCGGACTGCTGCGGCCGTCGACGAACATCAGCCCGCGCCGCTTGAGCTCGTCCAGCACCGGCAGGAGATTGGTCTGCGAGGCGGTGAAGCGCGAGCCAAACACGGTAGTGAGACCGACATAGCCGCTGACGCGGCTCAGGACCCAGTCGAGCCGCTCGAGATTATCCTTGGGCGCAAGCGAAGTCAGCAGCGTGTAGGGGCCGGGATCGAGGCGCGGATAGTCGACCGGCTCCATCGGCAGGCCGAGCAGCACCTCATGCCCCGCGGCACGCGCCTGGTCGACCCATTCGCCGAGCTGGCGCGTATAGGGATCGAAGGCGAGGGTGACGGGGCCGGGCAGAGAGTCGATCGCCGCCTCTGTGGCGGCGCCGGTCGGGCCGACGCCGGTGATGATGACGGCGATGCGCGGTCGTGGATCGGCGCGGTCGAACGGCCGGCCATAGACCCGCCAGGGCTGGCGCCCATCGCGGCCGATGATCGGCAGCTTGCCTTGCGGCCCGGTCTCGACTAGCCCCGGGTCCGGCGCCGGCAGCAGCGGCTGCGCCGTACTGCGATCGCGCGGCGGCGGCGAGGGTGGCGGCGGC
>DASQSR010000027.1:0-3515 GCA_035642295.1 Allostellaceae bacterium
TACCGCCATCAGATACTCCGCCTCGCGCCGCTTCGCGTCGGGATAGGCGTCCATCTCCTCGAGCGTGGCGCACACCAGCAGCAGCGCCGGCGCCGCGGCGATCCGCGCCCGGGATCGCGCGACGTCGCGGAGGATCGCCTCCTCCATATCCCCGTCGCGGCGGCGATCCTCGGCAAGGCGCGCGCCCATGGCGTCGGCGAGTTGCCCGGCGGCGGCACCGCGCAACAGCACGAAGCGCCAGGGCTGGCGGTTGTGCGGCGACGGCGCCAGGCTTGCCGCGCGAACCAGGCGCTCGATCAGCGCCTCGTCGATCGGCTCGACGCGATAGGCGCGAACCGATCGGCGCCGCTCGATGACGGCATAGAGCGTTGGCGCCAGCGCGTCCGGCTCGGCGATCGGACCATCCATGGCAGCGGCCTCTGGGTGAGGGGGCGACGAACCGGTCGCTGAAAGCGCTCCAGGTGTACATTAGCCCCGGATTTCAAGCCAGTACGCGTCGACCCCTGAAATCCGGGCCGGCTCCCCCGGGGAGCAAGGTGATTCACTGGTGTACAACGCTGACTCCTTTTTTCGGGGTGATTCATTGAATCACCAAGAAGCTGTCAGCCGTCAGCTGTCAGCCGTCAGCTTGGTCCCCGGTTGTCAGTTGGCCGGCACGGTAGCGGAACTGACATGCCTGACGGCTGAAAACGGCGCCGGGAGCGAAGGGCTGACAGCTGAGAGCTGACAGCTGGGCACTGTTCACGGTGTCAAAGAGCGGTCAGCCGAGGGTAGCACAGCACCCCTCAGCGGCGACGGTGGCGCCCTTCGCCCTCGGGGGTTGTTTCGCCGGCGAAACCGGTTTCATATAAGTCTTTGATTTTGCTATACTTCGACTGTCACAATCTGTAATAAAGAGTGATTTGTTGCAGCGCCATACGCTTCGTTAGTTTATGCACGCCAAAAAGCGCAGGGGAACCTTAGTGTTGCCGATGGACGAAATGGGGATCGCCCAGCAGAAAACCCTCAAGGCGGCAATTCATTGCCGGGGCGTCGCGCTTCACTCCGGCAGCCGGGTCAGCATGATCCTGCATCCGGCGGCGCCCGACAGCGGCATCGTTTTCCGTCGCAGCGACCGAGCCGGCGCCGAGATCAAGGCCTGCTGGCGCAATGTGATCGAGCAGCCGCTCTGCACCCGGCTCGACGACGGCGAAGGGCTGTCGATCGCCACCATCGAGCATCTGATGGCGGCACTCCAAGGGCTCGAGATCGACAATGCGGTGATCGAGCTCGACGGGCCGGAGGTGCCGGTGATGGACGGCAGCGCCGCGCCTTTCGTGTTCCTGATCGAATGCGCCGGGATCGCCGAGCAGGATGCGCCGCGCCACGCCATCAAGGTGCTGAAGCCGGTCAGCGTCGGCGAGGCGGGAAAGTCGGCGACGCTGACGCCCGATGACGGCTTCTCCATGAGCTTTGCCATCGATTTCGCCAGCGATGCGATCAGCCGCCAGGACATCACCATCGCCGTCGATCCCGAGAGCTTCAAGAGCGACATCAGCCGGGCGCGCACCTTCGGTTTCCTGCACGAGGTCGACCAGATGCGCGCCGCCGGCCTCGCGCGCGGCGGCTCGCTCGACAATGCGGTGGTGATCAACGGCCATCAGGTGCTGAACCGGGAGGGGCTGCGTTATGTCGACGAGTTCGTTCGGCACAAGGTGCTGGACGCGCTCGGCGATCTCTACCTTGCCGGGGCGCCGATCATCGGCCATTTCCGCGGCGTGCGCTCGGGCCATGCCCTGAACCGCCGGCTGCTTGCGGCGCTTTTTGCCGATGACAGCGCCTGGTGCCGGACGACCCTGGCGCAGCGGCTTCCGGCCGAGCTCGCCTGGACGAACGCGGCACCGCGGCGCGCCAGCGCCTGAAACCGGCGCGGCGCCCGGCCGCGGCATCGCGACGGGTGGCCCGCCGCACGGGTGTCATGGTATAAGCGAACCCGAGCTTCGGGGGGCGGTAGTTCGCGATGACCTTTTCCATTCGTCTCGCCTGGCCGATCCTGGCAAGCGCCTTGCTGCTCGCGGCCTGCGCCGGCACGAACAAGGACGCCTACGTCGATAGGCCGGTCGAGGCTCTCTATAACGACGCGATGAACAAGATGCTCGACGGCGGCTACAGCAACGCCGCCAAGGCGTTCGACGAGGTCGACCGCCAGCATCCCTATTCGGTATGGGCGACGCGGGCCGAGCTGATGTCGGCCTATGCGCTCTACCAGGCCAATAAGTACGACGAGTCGATCGTCGCCTGCGACCGCTTCATCTCGCTCCACCCCGGCCACCGCGACGTCGCCTATGCCTATTACCTGAAGGCGCTCGACTACTACGTCCAGATCTCCGACGTGGAGCGCGACCAGAAGACGACGCAGCAGGCGCTGGATGCGCTGGGGGAGGTGGTGCGCCGCTTTCCCGACAGCAAATACGGCCGCGACGCCCGGCTGAAGATGGATCTCGCCCGCGACCACCTCGCCGGCAAGGAGATGGCGATCGGCCGCTGGTACGAGCAACAGGGCGACTACCTCGCCGCCATCAACCGCTTCCAGCGCGTCATCCAGAAATACCAGACGACGACGCACGTGCCCGAAGCGCTGCAGCGTCTCACCGAATGCTACACCGCCTTGGGCCTCAAGGACGAAGCCGAGAGAGTGACGGCGGTGCTCGGCTACAACTACCCGGGTAACGCCTGGTACAGCGACGCCTATACGCTGCTGAAGACCGATGCGCCCGCCGAATTCGCCGCAGCGACCGGCGGCAAGCCCGCCGAGACGGCGAGCGCTCCGCCTGCCGCCACGCCGGAGAAGAAGGCTTCCGCCGAGAACAGCACCGGCTTCTTCGGCCGCATGTTCGGCGCGGTCAACTCGATCTTCTAAGCGGCATCGCGGCTCCGTCGCGCTGGCCTGCGCGGGGCGGCGACGCTATCATCCGGCGCGATGCTGCTCGGCCTCACCATCCGGGACGTCGTACTGATCGACCGGCTCGACCTTGCGTTCCATGCCGGGCTTTGCGTCCTGACGGGCGAGACCGGCGCCGGCAAATCCATCCTGCTTGACGCGTTGGGCCTGGCGCTGGGCATGCGCGCCGAAAGCGGGCTCGTCCGCCAAGGCGCCGAGCAGGCCGTGGTGACCGCGGAATTCGCCCTGCCGCCCGAGCATCCGGCGCTGGCGCTGCTCGCCGAGAGCGGCATCGCCGCCGACCGCGAGCGGCTGGTGCTGCGCCGGGTCGTCAATGCCGATGGCCGCAGCCGTGCCTTCATCGACGACCAGCCGGCGAGCGTCGGCCTGCTGCGGCAGCTTGGCGAGAGCCTGGTCGAAATCCAGGGGCAATTCGAGCAGCAGGGGCTGCTCGATCCCGCAACGCACCGCGAGGCGCTCGACGCTTATGGCGGCTACCGCGCCGAGACCGCGGCCCTCGCCGAGGCCTGGCGCCGCTGGCGCGCCGTCGCCGCCGAGCGCGCCGCAGCCGAGGCCGAGCTCGCCAAGGCGCGCG
>DASQSR010000028.1:0-5258 GCA_035642295.1 Allostellaceae bacterium
GCTCGGCATCGGCCTCGCCGCGGCAGGCCTGCTCGACCCGCTGCTCGCCGCCTTCATCCATGTCGCGTCCGAGATGACGTTCATCCTCAATTCGGCGCGCCTGCTGCCGGCGACGGACGGCGTGCGGCGCCGCGCAAAGGCGCCGATTTCAGCGACCGAGGTTCCGAAGCCGGTCTGAGCTGCATGGACAAGGTGCGTCCTTCGACAAGCTCAGGACGAGGACGTTTCTTTACGGCCCCTGGCAGATGCCATTCTCGATCTTCCTTATCCTGAGCCTGTCGAAGGACGCGCCACGCATATGCAGCAATCCTGCGAGCTCTTCGGCAAGGCGCTCCTGCCGTCTAGCGGCGGGCGCGCTTGTCGTTGGCGCGGTAGCCGTCGGTGAGCGTGCCGAGGAAGGCGACGATGTCGGCGATCTCGGCGTCGGTCAGCGCCGGGGGATCGCCGGGATGGAGGCCGAAAGGCGGCTCGTCGTTGACGTTGTCGCGGTAGGCGGCGGGGAGATCGTCGTATTTGCGCACCCGGCCGTCGGCGCCGCGCGGATACCAGCGCCCGGGATCGCTGTCGCGTGTCGCATAGAAGGCGACGGCGTCGGCGAGCCGGTGGAAGACGCCGTTGTGAAAGAAGCTGTGGCGCGTCGCGACATTGCGCAGGCTCGGCGCGATGAAGAGACCGCAATAGTCGGGATGAGCGGCGAGGTCCTGGCGCAGCGGGCCGCAGAGGCCGAGATCGTACCAGGCGGGATCGGAATTGGCGGGGATGTCCGGGTTGCGCGGCACGCCCAGCGCGACATAGCCGTAATCGGTGAATTGCGGGGGCGTGCCGTCATTGCCGCGCTGGCTCACATGGCAATGAGCGCAATTGCCCTTGGCGGGATCGTTGAAGAGCGCGAGGCCCCGCGCCTCCGCCGGCGAGAGCGTCGCCTTGCCGGCAAGATAGGCGTCGTACTTGCTGCTGTAGGGGTAGAACTGCGTGTAATCCTGCTCGAAGGCCTCGAAGGCCTCCAGGATGACATCGAAGTCGTGCGCGGTGTCGTCCGCTCCAGGGGGAGGAGGATCGCCGGCCGTGAGCGCGCGCAGCGCCGCGCCGTAAGGCGAGCGGCGCACCGCCGCGACCACCGCGGCAGGGCTCTCGTTCGCCATCTCGAAAGGCGAGAGCAGCGGCAGCTGTGCCTGGTCGCGGCCGCGATCGACGCGGCCGTCCCAGGTGAGCCCGCCGGTCGGGCCGTTGTCGACGCTGCTGTCGCCCTCGTCCTCGGACTCGTAGTAGTGCTCGGTGAATTGCGGCACGACCTGGAGATAGCGCAGCGAGGGGACGGCGCGGAGCCCGGGATCGCGGCCGTCCTTGCCGCCGAGCTGCACCGCGAGCGCGTTGGGCGGGCCATAGGCGTGGGCGGGATCGTGGCAGGAGGCGCAGGCGAGCTTGCCGGACGCCGAGAGCGCGGGATCGAAGAAGAGGCCCCGGCCGAGCGCGGCGAGCGCCTTCACCTCCTTGAAGACGGCGGCGCGCGACTGCCCGCCGGCATCGGGGCCGGCATCGGCGCGGCCCGCGGCGCCGGCGAGGAGGCAGGCGCAGATCACCAGGAGAAGACGCAAGAGCATCGCGGCGCCGGTCGAAGGAACGCGGCCGGTTTATGGCGGAGCCTGCCCCGCTTGACCAGCGGCGTATCGGTCACGACGGCCGGCGTCACGGAACCGTAACAGAGACGCTGCTAGAGTGGCGCGCCTTCCAACCCCTCTTCCCCGATGGATCCCATGAAGAGCCAGTATCTGCTTGCGGCGCTGCTTTTGGCTGGGACGAGCCTCGCGGCGCCGCCGCTTGCCGGCGCCGCCGACACTCCGGCCTCCGCCCCCGCCGCCAAGGCCCCTGCCCGCCCCGCCGTTGCCCCGCCCCGGAAACCGCCGGGCATCGACAAGATCGAGACGATCGTCGTCATCTATGCCGAGAACCGCAGCTTCGACGATCTCTACGGCCATTTCCCGGGCGCCAACGGCCTGCAGAACGCGACCCGCGCCCGCTACCTGCAACGCGACCGCGACGGCTCGGTGCTGAAGGAGCTGCCGCCGATCTGGGGCGGGCTCACCGCCAAGGGCGTGACCCCGCCGGTGACCGAGGCGGAGACCCAGCATCTCCCCAACCACCCCTTCGCCATCAACGATCCCAAGGGCTTCAACGTCCCGCTCAGCATCGTGACCCGCGACCTCTGGCATCTCTTCTACGAGAACCAGATGCAGATCGACGGCGGCAAGAACGACAAATTCGCCGCCTATGCCGATTCCGGCGGGCTCACCATGGGGCACTACAACACCGACCCGAAGACGCTGCCGCTCTGGCACATCGCGCGACAATACGTCCTCGCCGACAACTTTTTCATGGGCGCGTTCGGCGGCTCCTTCCTCAATCATTTCTGGCTGATCTGCGCCTGCACGCCGTACTATCCCCACGCCGACGAAAGCGCGGCCAAGGACAAGATCGCCGTGGTCAACCCCGACGGCGTCAGCCTGAAGCTCGCCGACAACTCGCCGAAATCGGCGCTCGACGGGATTCCGAAGTTCGTGCGCGACGGCACCATCACGCCCGATTTCTATGCCGTCAACACGATGCAGCCGCCGTTCCAGCCGAGCGGCGCCCCGCCGATGCCCCACCATCCCGAGTACGCCGATCCGGCAAACCCGTCGACCCTGCCGCCGCAGATGGAAGTCAACATCGGCGACCTGCTCTCCTCGAGGCATGTGAGCTGGGCCTGGTATGCCGGCGCGTGGCAGGCGGCGCTCGACGGCAAGAACGCGACACCGGTGCCGAACTTCCAGTACCACCACCAGCCCTTCAACTATTTCGCCGACATGGCGCCAGGACAGGCGGCGCGCGCCGAGCATCTGCGCGACGGCGGCATGAACGGCGTGGAGTTCATCAAGGCGATCGATGAGGGCAAGCTGCCGCAGGTCACCTTCTACAAGCCGCAAGGCAATCTCAACGAGCATTCGGGCTATGCCGCCGTGCTCGCCGGCGACCAGCACATCGCCGAAATCATCGCGCATCTGCAGAAGAGCCCGCAATGGGCGCATATGCTGGTGATCGTCACCTATGACGAGAATGGCGGCTTGTGGGACCATGTCGCGCCGCCCAAGGCCGACCGCTGGGGCCCCGGCTCGCGCATCCCGGCGATCATCATCTCGCCCTATGCCAAGCACGGCTATGTCGACCACACGCAGTACGACACGACCTCGATCCTGCGCTTCATCACCGAGCGCTTCAGCCTGCCGATGCTGCCCGGGCTCCGGGTGCGCGACGCGGCGCTGAAGGCGCATGGCCATCCGCCGATGGGCGACCTGACGCACGCGCTCGACCTCGCCCGGCGCTGATCGCGTAAGTCGCCCCACCTCACCGACAACCCGTTCGATCGCTCCGCGATCGAACCCTCCGGGGCCGGTCGCAAGAGCGACCGGCCGGGTTGTCCCGCGTAGCGGGAGGGTGAGGTGGGAGGCCCGTCTGCGGAAGTTGCGATCCGGATACTAGGAGCCTGTCCGGGCCGGGATTCGATGATGTAGGAGAAATGAAACCCCCGATGGGTTAGGCTAGGGGACGATGCGCCTCGTCCTCGTCACCGACAGCCATCTGGCGGCGGACGCCGCCCCCTGCAACCGCAACTGGGCGGCCGCCAAGGCCTTTGCCCGCGGGGCCGGGGCCGACCTCACCATCCATCTCGGCGACATCACCCTCGACGGGGCGTGCGACCCCGCGCAGCACGCCTTTGCCCTCGCGGCGGTCGCCGATTGGCCGACGCCGCTGCGCTATCTTCCGGGCAATCACGACATCGGCGACAACCCGCCCTCCCCGGGCGTTCCGGCGACGGAGCCGCTCGACCTCGCCCTCCTCGACCAATATCGGCGGCAGTTCGGCGCCGACCATTGGCGGTTCGCCGCGGATGGCTGGCTGGTGCTCGGCCTCGATGCGCAGCTCCTCGGCAGCGGCGTTCCGGCGGAGGCGGAGCAATGGGCCTGGCTCGAAGGCGAGCTCGCGGCCGCGGCGGGACGGCCGGTCGCCCTCCTCCTGCACAAGCCGCTTTTCCTAAGGGATCCCGGCGAAGCGAGCCCGCCGCTCATCCGCTATGTCCCGCTCGAGCCGCGGCGGCGGCTGCTCGCGCTGCTGGCTCGTGTCGAGCTGCGGCTGGTGCTGAGCGGCCATGCCCATCAGTATCTCGACCGCGTCATCGACGGCGTGCGCCACATCTGGCTCCCGTCCACCGCCTTCATCATTCCCGACGACCGGCAGGACCGGGTCGGGGAAAAGGTGACGGGGGTCGGCCTGCTCGAGCTCTCGCCCGAAGGCCACCACCGCTTCGACCTCATCTGCCCCGACGGCATGGTCCGGCACGACGTCACCACGCTCGGCCTCAAGATCAAGTGAGGCGCGGTGGAGAGGAATTGAAAGGGAGATCAAGGGATTTTCGGGGATATGGGGATGAGGAATTGGGGCGCCGAAGGCGCCTTTTTTCTTCATCCCCCCGCCTCCCGTTATCCCCCCATCCCCCTTCCTTCGCCGCGGCCACGCGGCAGCAGGGCGTGCTTCCTGAGATAGTGGCGGAGGCGATCGTAGGTGAGGCCGAGCGCGGCGGCGGTGCGGCGCTGGTTGAAGCGGTAGCGCGCCAGCGCTTCGGCGAGGAGCGCGCGCTCATAAGCGGCGACGCGGGCGCGGAAATCGCCGTCCGCCGGGGCGGGCGCGGACGCGACAGGCGGTAAAAGGGAAGCCGATGCCGCCAGCGCCGCCTGCGGGCGATGCGGCGAGGCGAAGGGGTCGAAGACGATCTCGCCCAGCGGCTCGTCGGGACGCGGCCAGCGGTAGAGGCTGCGCTCGACGACGTTCTTGAGCTCGCGCACATTGCCGGGCCAGGGATAGGTCCCGAGCGCTTCCAGCGCCGCCGCGGTGAAGCCGGGATACGCCTCGCGCGCCAATTCGCGCGTCATCGCCCGGGCGAAATGCTCCGCCAGCAGCGGCACGTCCTCGGCGCGCTCGCGCAGCGGCGGAATGGTGACGACGTCGAAGGCGAGGCGGTCGAGCAGGTCGCTGCGGAAGCGGCCATCGGCGGCAAGCCGCGGCAGGTCGACATTGGTGGCGGTGATGACGCGGACATCGACGTGCTGCACCTCGTTGCCGCCGACGCGCTCGAAGCTGCCATACTCGATGACGCGCAGGATCTTCTCCTGCACCGCCAGCGAGGCGGTGGCGATCTCGTCGAGAAACAGCGTTCCGCCATCGGC
>DASQSR010000029.1:0-15657 GCA_035642295.1 Allostellaceae bacterium
CTCATGTCGAGCCGCTCCCCGTTCCCGCGCATGGGCAGGGACCGGCCCCCGAACGCTCTCGTCACGCGGGCGGTCAGGTTGCGCACGGGGCCGCCGGCTGCATCGTCCTGCACTGCCGCGTCAATCGTTTATTCCTGCACAAGAAGCCAATATGAGACTATCACGCATATTTTAGGCATCTTTGCGCATTATAAGTATCAATAATCAGGACTAAATGACACTCACAGATCGGGCATCGCCCGTCACAGAGATCGAGAAGGAGTGTCCCCATGTCCCGCATTTCCAGCCCTGCCAGTCGAGCGCGAGCCGCGATCGGCGCACTGCCCGCTGCACTGAGCGCGGTCCTCGATGCCGAGGCGGTGCTCGCGGCCGGCTCGCTGCCGAAGCAGGATGTTGAAACAGTGAAGCTCGCCGTCAGCGCCGCCACAGGATGCGACCATTGTGTTGCGGCACACAGCCTCCGCGCCAAGCTGGCCGGCCTCAAGCCGGAGGCGATCCGCAACATCCGCGAGGGCAAGCCGACGGGCGATGCCAAGCGCGACGCGCTGGCGCGCTTCGTGCGCCTCCTGGTCGCGACCGGCGGCGCGATCAGCGACGACGAGTTCGCGGTCATCGAGGCGGCCGGCTACAGCGACCGGCAGCTGGTCGAGATCGGCATCGCCGTCGCTCTCATCATCTTCACCAACACCTTCAACCGCATCAACGACACCGACGTCGATTTCCCGCCGGTGAGCTGAACGCGCCGTGGCGGCGGCGTCGGGCCCCCGGCGCCGCGACGCCCGGCCGATCGCCAAGAGAGGAGCGTGCGATGAGTTTCACCCACGATCGCCTCACCCCCCGTGCGCTCCTGCGCAAACCAAGGGAGAATCCCATGAATGTCATCCGCGAGCGTCTTGCCGGCAGCTCACTGCTGCGCAGCGATCTCGACTACCACCTCGTTCGCGCCACGATGGTGATCATCTTCCTGTTCTTCGGCTATCAGAAATGGTTCGCCTACGAGGCCGAGCGACTGATCCCCTTCATCAGCAACGGGCCGCTCATCTTCTGGCTCTATCCGGTGTTCGGCATCCGCGGCGCCAGCTGGTTCCTCGGCGCCTCGGAATGGACCTTCGGCACGCTGCTGTTCCTCGGCTTCTGGGACAAGCGGCTCGGCGTCCTCGGCGCTCTCGGCTCGACCGGGACCTTCATCGCCACGGTGACGATCATTCCGTTCATGCCGAATGGCTGGGATGCGTCGGCCGGCGGCTTTCCGGCGATGACCGGCGACGTTCCCTTCCTGATGAAGGACGTCGTGCTGCTCGCCGTGTCGCTCTACCTGCTGAAGCAGGATCTCGTCCGCGTGCTGAACCGCCGCGACCGGTAACCCGAGGGTCCCGCGACAACGCGCAAAGGCCGGGCCGCCCTCGGGCGGTCCGGTTTTTTTGCGCGATCCCGCCGTGCCCGCGGTGTACGGCGCACGACCCTTAGCCTAAAGTCTCGCCCCTCGGCGCGGACTTGAAGCCGAAGGAGAACAAGAATGCGCACGCAAGTCGGCATCATCGGCGCCGGACCCGCCGGCCTGGTCCTGGCTCACCTGCTTCACCTTGCCGGCATCGAGTCGATCATCATCGAAAGCCGGAGCCGCTCCTATATCGAGCAGCGCCTCCGCGCCGGCCTGTTGGAGCAGGGAAGCGCCGACCTCCTGATCGAGACCGGCCTCGGCGAGCGGCTCCAGCGCGAGCGCATGCTCCATGACGGGCTCTACATCAAATTCCGCGGCGAGCTGCACCGGATCGATTTTCGCGCGCTGGTCGGCAAGTCGGTGATGATCTACGGCCAGCAGGAGCTGGTGAAGGACATGGTGGCGGTGCGGCTCGGCTATGGCGCGCCGCTGCTGTTCGAGGTCGGCGACGTCCGGCTGGAGGATCTCGAGGGGAAGCGGCCGCGCATCCGCTTCACCCATAACGGGCGGCCCGAAGAAATCGATTGCGACTTCATCGCCGGCTGCGATGGCTTCCACGGCATCAGCCGGCCGAGCATTCCCGCGGGCCACATCACCCCATTCGAGCGCGTCTATCCCTTTGCCTGGCTCGGCGTCCTGGTCGAGGCACCGCCGACGCGGGACGAGCTCGTCTACACCCATCACGAGCGCGGCTTCGCGCTGCTCACCATGCGCTCGCCGAGCTTGAGCCGGCTCTACCTGCAATGCGCGCCGGACGAGGACGAGGCGAACTGGCCGGACGAGCGGATCTGGGAGGAGCTGCGCCTCAGGACCGCGGGCGGCGTCGACTGGCAGCTCTCGGAAGGGCCGATCGTGCAGAAGGGCATCACCGAGATGCGCAGCTTTGCCGTGGAGCCGATGCAGTACGGCCGACTCTTCCTCGCCGGCGATGCCGCGCATATCGTGCCGCCGACCGGCGCCAAAGGCATGAACCTCGCCATCGCCGATGTGCGCGTGCTCGCGCGCGCCTTGACCCGGTTCTACAAGGAGAACAACAGCGACGCGCTCGCGGACTACTCGCGCGTCTGCCTCCGGCGGATCTGGAAGGTGCAGCGCTTCTCGTGGTGGATGACGCAGCTGCTGCACCGCTTCGAGGACGACAACGACTTCGACCGCCGCCGGCAGCTGGCGGAGATCGACTACATCACCAGCTCGCGCGCCGGCGCCACGACCTGGGCCGAGAATTACGTCGGGCTGCCGATGGAGTGGGAGTGAAGGCGCTCACCCCGCGCCCACTTGCGCCAGCGCCATGCCGGCGAGCGCGCTGAAGAGGACGACGACGAGCGGCGCCGCGCGCCAGACGGCGAGGAGCACGAAGCCGACGAGCGCGACGGCGAAATCCGCCGGCTTCTGCACCGAGCTCGTCCAGACCGGGTTGTAAAGCGCCGCGGCGAGGAGGCCGACCACGGCGGCATTGACGCCGCGCATCGCCGCTTGCGCCGCCGCGCGCCGACGGAACGCCTCCCAGAACGGCAGCGTCCCGATGAGGACCAGAACGCCGGGCAGGAAGATGGCAAAGAGGCCCAGCGCGGCGCCGGGAATCCCGTGCGGGCTCGCGCGGACGACGGTGCCGAGATAGGCCGAGAAGGTGAAGAGCGGGCCCGGCACCGCCTGCGCCGCGCCATAGCCGGCGAGGAAGGCATTGTCGCTGACCCAGCCGGGCGCAACGAACGCCTGGCGCAGCAAGGGGAGGACGACATGGCCGCCGCCGAAGACGAGCGCGCCCGAGCGGTAGAAAGCGTCGAACAGCGCGACGCCTTGCGCCGGAACAAGACTGCCGAAGAGCGGCACGCCGAGCAGCAGCAGGAAGAAGAGAGCGAGCGCGACCAGCCCCGCGCGGCGCGAGACCGGCACCGCCATGTGGCCCTGCGCCGCCGGCGGCGCGCCGCGACAGAGCCAGAGTCCGGCAACGCCGCCGAGCAGGATGGCGCCGATCTGGGCGAGCGAGGACGCGCTGAAGAGGATCAGCACCGCCGCCAGCGCCGCGATACTCGCACGCTCGCGATCGGGACAGAGGCTGCGCGCCATGCCCCATACCGCCTGCGCGACGATGGCGACGGCGACGAGCTTCAGCCCGTGCAGCAGCCCCGTGCCGAGCGGGCCGACGAGGGCGCCCGCGCCATAAGCGAAGAGGACGAGGACCACGGCCGAAGGCAGGGTGAAGCCGGTCCAGGCGGCAAGGCCGCCGGCATAACCGGCACGCATGAGGCCGATGGAGAAGCCGACCTGGCTGCTCGCCGGGCCCGGCAGGAACTGGCAGAGCGCGACGAGATCGACATAGGCCGCTTCGTCGAGCCAGCGCCGGCGCTCGACGAACTCGGCGCGGAAATAGCCGATATGCGCGATCGGCCCGCCGAAGCAGGTGAGGCCCAGCTTGAAGAAGACGCGCAGCACCTCGAGCGGCGAGCCGGCGTGGCGGCGTCCCCCCTCCTGCGCGGGCGCAGCAGCGCTAGACATAATTGAACAGCGTCATGAAGCCGAAATCCATGTGCAGCTGCTGGTGGCAGTGGAACAGCGTCAGCCCCGGATTGTCGGCGACGAAGTCGAACGCCAGCTCCTGAAACCCGCCCAGCATGACGACGTCCTTGATGACGCCGGCGGTCGGCCGGGCGCCGATATGCGTCAGCTCGAAACTGTGGCGATGAAGGTGGAGCGGGTGCACGTCGTCGCTGGCGTTGCGGAACTTGAGGCGGTAGCGACGGCCCTGATGCAGGGGATAGACGGGCTGCATCGTCGCCATCGAGAACGCCTTGCCGTTGAGCGTCCAGCGGTTGAAGCCGTGATCGGCGCCGTTGTGCTTGACGATCAGGAAGTCCATGGTCTCGTCCGGCGCGGGCGCGGCGGCGCCGGGCCTGGCAAAGCGCGCATAGTCCCAGCGAAAGGGCTTGGGCGTCGCCCATTGCGGCTTGCCGCTGCGGCCGGCGTATTCGACGACGATGCCCATGCCGTGGCGGCGATCGTCGTCATCGAGATCGCCGAGGACCCAGACGCCGGGATGGTTCATCTCGACCAAGGCCGAAATGCGCTCGGCCGTGCCGAGCCACAGCACGGGAACCTCGGCCTCTGTCGGGACCGGATTGCCGTCGAGCGCCACGACGCGGAAGACATGCCCGGGGAGCGCGAGGCTGCGGATCTCGGTGGCGCTCGCGTTCAGCACGTGGAGCAGAACGCGCTCTCCCTCCTTGACGCGGAGGGGCTCGCCGTGCCCCAGCATCTTGCCGTTGATGCCGAAGAAGGCGTAATCGACTTCGTAGCCCTTGAGCTTGGTCCTGGCCGCCGCGTCCGCCTGGCGCCCGGTCTCCTGCAGTGCCGTTTCGGGCGTGCCGACCAGCATGTCAGAGGCCATGTCGCCGCCATGGCTGAAGGAGGGGCCGAACTCCTTGAGCACGAGGAAGATCTCGCGGTCATAGGCGCCGGGATCATGCGCCGGCTCGATGTAGACCGGCCCCGCCTGGCCGGTATAGGTGCCGCGCGAGAGATCGGCGCCCGCCACGACGTGAGTGTGATAGAAGCGCAAGCCCGCGGGCTTCGGCACATAGGCGACGCGCCGCTTGCCATGCGCCGGCACGTAGGGCGAGCCTTCCTCGGCGGCGCCGTCGACGTCGCTGGCGATCATCTGCCCGTGCCAATGGACGAGCTCGGGCGTGTCGGTGTCATTCACGATATCGACCACGACCCGCCGCCCCTCCTTGAGGCGCAGCAGCGGCCCGGGGAACGCACCGTTGTAGAGCGTGGTCGAGACGACATGGTCGGGCGCGAGCTCGACCAGCCCGTTGGCGATGTGCAGGGTGTGGTCGGCTTTCTCTGGGCCGGACTCGTCCGCGGCCTGCACGAGGCGCGGCGCCGCGCCGAGGAGCGGAACGGCACCGGCATATTTGAGCAGCGAGCGGCGAGCGATCATGACCGGTCCTCTCGGCGATGGAAGGCCTTGCGGCTCGGCGCGCGCGCCGCGCCGCCCGATCCCGAATGGTCGCAGCCTAGCGGCGCGTCCCGCTCTTGTCTTGCGTCACGACCGCTCGACGCACTTGTCGGCGCCAGTCGATGATTGATCCGCCGGCGAAGCCGCAGGTAGACTGCACCGGGCTGCACGCGCCGGCGCCCTTCTGCTCACACAACACCGCTGTCGTCGCGGCGCCTGCCCCCAGCCGCTGGGCGCCAGCGCCGGTACATTCTTGTCCTGCAAGGTCGTTGCCCGATGAATGATATCGCCAACTCGTTCCTCCTGATCTATGCCGGGCTGTTTCCGATCGTGAACCCGGTGGGCGGAGCGCCGATCTTCCTGAGCATGACGCGGCAGTCGACCGATGCGGAGCGCCACGCGCTCGCGACGCGGGTCGCGGTCAACGGTTTCTGCCTGCTGCTGGGCTCGCTCTTCGTCGGATCGCATGTGCTGGAGTTCTTCGGCATCACCTTGCCGGTGGTGCGCATCGCCGGCGGCCTGGTGGTGAGCGCCTTCGCCTGGAAGCTGCTCAACGAGGCGGATGAAGCGCCGGAGCCGCAGGCGGGCGGCGGCGGGCAGCGGACGCCGCTCGATGCCTTCTATCCCCTGACCATGCCGCTCACCGTCGGCCCCGGCTCGATCTCGGTGGCGATCACCTTGGGCAGCCAGCGGCCGAAGGCGGGAGACCTCACGGAGCTGGCGCTGCTGGGCGGCGGCGCCGTCGCCGGCGTCCTGGCGATCGGCGTCACCATCTATCTCTGCTATCGCTTCGCCGAGCGCATCGTCGCCGCGCTCGGCACGAGCGGCACCAACGTGCTCATGCGGCTCTCCGCCTTCGTCCTCTTCTGCATCGGCATCCAGATCGTCTGGAGCGGCTACAGCGCGCTCATCGCCACTCCGTGACGGCTTCTCGCGGCGGGGTCAGCGGGAGGCGAGCTTGCGCTGCACCTCCGCCGCGGCCGGCAGGGGGCGCCAGAGGACCGTCATCTCGGCGATGAGGCCGGCCTCGTCAAGGCGCCAATAGTCCATTCCGTCCAGCTCGGTCGACCCGACCCACAGCTTGAAGAACGAGGCCACATGCCGGGGACCCGGCAGGATCTCGCGGAAGTCGAAGCGGTCGACCACGGCGAGCAGGTCGCCGACGACGGGGCGCAGCGCCGCCTTGCCCGCGAGAGCCTCGGCGAGAAGCGGCGTCCGCAGCACGACGTCGTCGGTCATGTGCGTCAACATGGCGTCGAGATCCTTGCGCTGCATCGCGGCAGTGAAGGCGTGGATGTGAGTGAGATCCATGGCAGCGATCCTGTTCGAGAGAGATGACGATGTTCCGCCGGTCGCCGGCGTCACGCGCTGTAATCTAAGCGCGCCGCCCGCGGCAGCGTCGCCAATCCTCCCTCGCTTTCCGCCAGCTTGCGCCCGGCGCGGCCGCTCAGACAGCGGCAACGCCGAGGCGCGCGGCGACGCGGCGGGCGGTTGCCTCACGCTGCGCGGTGATCGCGCGCAGCGATTGCCGCGCTTCTGCCAGAATCGCGGCCGGCGCGGTCTCGGGCGTCCCGCTGGCGAAGGGCGGCTCCGGCGCATAGGCGATGTGAAGCTGGATCGCGCGGGCGGCATCCTCGCCGCGCAAGCGCGCCGCCAAATGGAGGGCGCCATCGATGCCGGCGGTGACGCCGGCGGCGAAGATCCAGTTCCCGTCGATAACCACGCGCTCGTTCACCGGGATCGCGCCGAAGAGCGGCAGCAGGTGAAACGACGCCCAGTGCGTCGTGGCCCGGCGCCCCCGCAAGAGGCCCGCGGCACCGCAGAGCAAGGCGCCGGTGCACACCGAGAAGACGCTGCGCGCGCCCGCCGCCTGCCGCCCGATCCAGGCGAGCACCTCGGCGTCCTCCATCAGCGCTTCCTGGCCGAAGCCGCCGGGGATGTGCAGAACGTCGAGCGGCGGAGCGGCGGCGAGAGCGGCATCAGGCGTCAGCCGCAATCCCTTGACGTCGCGGACGGGCTCGGCGGTTTTGCCGTACACGCGACAGGTCGAATTCGGCAGGCGCGACAGCACCTCGAACGGACCGGTCAGATCGATCTGATCCACTCCCTCGAACAGCAGGGAGCCGATCTCGAGATGAGTGTCGTGCGGGATCACAGGCGTCTCCGGGTCGGAGGTCGGGCATGGACAAGACGAACCTAGCTCTCCATGGTCCGGCGGAAATGCCAAACTCCCCTCGTTCTGCGCCAAACCTGACCCGCACCATCGAAGTGCTGGCCTTCCCGTCGGTCCAGGTGCTCGATGTCACGGGGCCGATTCAGGTGTTCGCCTCGGCAAATGACTTCGCCGCCGGAATTCCGCCTTACGCGGTCCGGGTCGTAGCGCAAGGTGGAGAAGGGGTTACCGCCTCGGCCGGACTGGGGCTCGCGGCGGCGCCGCTGCCGCCGGTCGACGCGGTGCTGGATACGCTGATCATCGCCGGCGGCCCGGGCATCGAGGCGGCCGCCGCCGATCCGGAGCTGGTCGGCTGGGTGCGGGAGCGCGCGAAAGAGTCGCGTCGGGTCGCCTCCGTCTGCACCGGGGCGTTCCTGCTGGCGGCGGCGGGCGTACTGGACGGGCGCCGAGCGGCAACGCACTGGTCGCTCTGCGGCGAGCTTCAGCGACGTTTCCCCGCGGTGCGCGTCGAGCCTGACCCGATCTTCGTGCGCGATGGCCCGGTCTGGACGTCGGCCGGGGTGACGGCCGGCATCGATCTCGCCCTGGCGCTGGTGGAGGAGGATCTGGGGCGCACCGCGGCGCTGGCGGTGGCGCGCTACCTCGTCGTCTTCCTCAAGCGTCCGGGCGGGCAGGCGCAGTTCAGCGCGGCGCTGGCGCTGCAAGCGGCAGAGGACAAGTTCGGCGCGCTGCATGCGTGGATCAACGAACATCTGGCCGACGATCTCTCGTTGCCCGTGCTGGCCAAGCAAACCGGGATGAGCGAGCGCAGCTTCAGCCGGCACTATGCCGAAGCGACGGGGCTGACGCCCGGCCGCGCGGTGGAGCGGCTCCGCGTCGAGGCGGCGCGGCGGCTGCTGTCGGAATCGCGCCTCCCCGTCAAGCGCATCGCGCAGCGCTGCGGGTTCGGCGCGGAAGAAACCATGCGCCGCAGCTTCCTGCGCCTCATCGCCGCCACGCCGCAGGACTACCGCGCGCGGTTCGGGGCGTGACATCGCCGATAAGCGCGTATGTCCCCCCGTTTCGCACATCCGCAGCGACGCATCGCGACACTTTGATGACGGCGCTGTCGACACAAGATCGAAGGGCCATGTACTATGTGTCTGATCTCTGTGTGATGTGTGTGTGGTCCCCGGCGGTCGTCCGCGGGGACACGGACCCGCAAGCCTAGTGTCTGACACACGGCAATGGCGGCACGTAAGAAAGCACCACGTATGGCGCGGGCAACGGAAAGGCCTGTGAGGCCTGCGGCCGACCTGAAGCGGGAAATTGCCGCCCTCAGACACGAGCTGGCGCAGGCGCTGGATCGGGCGGCGGAGCTGCAGCAACGCCGAGAACGGGCCGAACAAGACCTTCTGCAGAGCGCGCGCGGCTTCCGCCTGCTCGTGCAAGGCGTCACCGATTACGCGGTCTATATGCTCGATCGGACGGGTCGCGTCGCCAATTGGAACGTCGGCGCCCAGCGCATCAAAGGCTACAGCGCCGATGAAATCGTAGGCCAGCACTTCTCGAAGTTCTACACGCCGGAAGACGTCGCTGCCGGGTTGCCGGAAAAGGGGCTGATCACCGCGGCCCGCGAGGGACGATACGAGGCCGAAGGCTGGCGACAGCGAAAGGATGGAACCAGGTTCTGGGCCGCCGTGGTCATCGATGCGATCAAAGACGACAACGGCAAGCTCATTGGCTTCGCCAAGATCGCGCGCGACATCACCGAGCGCAAACAGGCCGAGGAGCTCCTCCGCCGCAGCCAGGCCGCCTATCTCGCCGAAGCGCAGCAGCTGAGCCACACCGGCAGTTTCGGCTTGAACGTCGCTAGTGGCGACGTCTTCTGGTCGGATGAGACTTTTCGGATCTTCGGCTACGACACGAAGACCAAGCCCTCGATCCGCCTCTGGCTGCAGCGGGTTCATCCGGACGACCTGCCGCGCCTGCGTCAAGTGGTCGAGCAAGCAACGAAAGACCGACAGGAGCTCGACTTCGAGCATCGTCTGTTGATGCCCGACGGGAAGGTCAAGACCGTTCACGTGCGGGCGCGCTCGTGGACCGGGCAGGTCACCGGCACGCCGGAGACCCCAGCCGAGGCACAATTCGTCGGTGCGGTCATGGATGTCACGGCACGCACCGAGGCTTACGCGGCCTTGGCGCGCAGCGAGCGGCGCTATCAGAACCTGTTCCGGGCGATGGCGATATCGTTTTTTGAAGTCGATTGGTCGCGCAGCGCCGAGATGCTGCGCAGCTTGCGAGACGCGGGCGTCACCGACTTCAGAGGCTACTTCAGGGAACATCCCGCGTTCCTTCGCGGGCTCATGAGCGCAACACGGATCATCGACATCAACGATCAGACGGTCGCAGTTTTTGCACTTCGAGGCAACAAGGCGGAGATGCTCCAGAACTGGCCCGAGGACAACTGGCCCGAGGAGAGCTGGCCCACCTATATCGATGCCGTCATCTCATCCCTCAACCGCGAGCCGTACTTCTCGGCCGAAACCCGGTTGCGCAGGTCCGACAGTACCTTCTTCGACGCTCAAATCACCATCTGGTCTTCGACCGAGAATAGGACCGCGGGATTCATCGCCGTGACCGATATCTCACAGCGCAAACAGGTATTTTCGGCGCTGGAGCGCAGCGAGCAGCGCTATCGCTATCTGTTCGATCACATCCCCGTGGCGCTCATGCAGGTCCGCACCCTCGGCGGGGTGAGGCGAGGCCGGATCATGGAGCAGCTACGCTCCGAGGGTGTCACCGATTTCCTTGACTATCTCGACCAGCACCCGGAGTTCGTGCAGGACGCCTTGCAGGGCTTCACGATCGAAGCGGTCAACGAGCGCGCGATCCAGATGTTCGGTGCCCACGATGCCGGCGAGTTGATCGCCAGGCAGAATGCCTGGCTCTGGCGGGAATCCCCGGGGACGTTCCGACGCATCCTGGAAAGCCGATTCCATCGCAAGTGGACCTATCAAGAGGAGACCACAATCAAGACCCTCAACGGCCGCGCGATCGACGTGTTCTTCACCATTGCGCGCCCTGAGCAGTTCGATGGCGATACCGGACTCATTCTTTACGGATTCATCGACATCACGGAGACCGTGCGGACGCGGGAGAGGCTGCAGAATGTCGAGGCGGAGTTCGCTCACGCCACACGGCTTTCGGCGCTGGGCGAGCTCGCGGCATCGATCGCCCATGAGGTGAACCAGCCGCTTGCCGCCGTTGCCGCCAATGGCGAAGCGGGCCTGCGCTGGCTCGATCGCGCCAACCCAAATGTCGCGGAGGCCTCCGCCGCGATGCAACGCATCGTCGCCGATGCGCGCCGTGCCGGCGACATCATCACGCGCGTCCGCGGCATGGCTGCCGGGCGGGCGCCGCAGCAGGTCTCATTGTCGCTCGACGACGTGATCGAGGAAGCGCTGGGGTACCTTCGCCATGAGCTTCAGTCGAAGCAAATCGAGGTCTTGCTCGATCTGGCGCCGGCGCTGCCTCCGGCGCTCGCCGACCGCATACAGCTGCAGCAGGTCATCGTGAATCTGGCGATCAATGCGGTGCAGGCGATGGCGCAATCCGGCACGACGAGGCGGATTCTCGCGGTTCGGACAAGTCAGCTCTGCGCCGGCGAACTGATCTGCACGCTTGAGGACAGCGGCCCCGGCATCGCGAAGCAGCACCTCGACCGCCTGTTCCAGAGCTTTTTCACGACCAAGGGCGCGGGCATGGGACTGGGCCTGGCCATTTCCCGGTCGATCATCGAAGGACATCGCGGGACTCTGCGGGCCGACAACGGATCCCAGTATGGCGGCGCCCGCTTCAGCTTCACCGTGCCCACGGCGCCGGGCGCGAGCGAGGCAAGGCGGGCGCCCGACTAAGGGTTTCAGTTCGTGCCGCCGTCAGGCGCCTCGCGGAACTCGAGCGCGCCGGCGCTGCCCCGATTTCTCCCGTACAGGATCCGGCCCGGGTGGCTACACCGCCGGCGCCCAGAGAACGTCGTCGATGGTTTCGGCGCCGCTCGCCAGCATGACGAGGCGGTCGACGCCGAGGGCGATGCCGGCGCTGTCGGGCATGCCGGCAGCAAGCGCCGCGAGGAAATCCTCGTCGATGGGATAGGTGGCGCCGTAGCGGCGGCGCTTTTCCGCCTGATCGGCTTCGAAGCGGCGGCGCTGGAGCGCGGCGTCGGTCAGCTCGCCGAAAGCGTTGGCGAGCTCGAGGCCTGAGACGTAAAGCTCGAAGCGTTCGGCCAGGCGAGGATCTTCAGGCTTCGCCCGCGCCAGCGCCGCCATCGAGACGGGGTAGTCGTAGAGGATGGCCGGCGCGCCGACGCCCAGCGCCGGCTCGATCCGCTCGAGGAAAATCCGGAAGAACAGATCCTCCCAGGCATCGCCCGGATGCGGCGCGATGCCGAGCGGCGCCGCCGCCGCGGCGAGGAGATCGAGGCGCGGGGCCGAGGGATCGGGCGCGGTCGCGAGGAGGTCGATGCCGCAAAACTGCGCGAAGGCCTCGGCGACGCTGAGGCGAGTCCAGGGCGCGCCGGGATCGGCGGTCCGGCCGCGCCAGCGGAAGCGCTCGCCCCCGGCGGCGGCAAGGGCGGCTTGGAGCAGCGCCTCGCAATCCGCCATGAGATCGCGATAGCCGGCGCCGGCGCGATACCATTCCAGCATGGTGAACTCGGGATGGTGCGTCGGCGAGCGCTCGCCGTCGCGAAAGCAGCGCGCGAGCTGGAAGAGCCGCGGCACGCCCGCCACCAGCAGCTTCTTCATGGCGAATTCGGGCGAGGTGTGGAGATAGCGCCGGCGCTTGCCCGCGCCGGGCTCGCTGAGCTCGGTGGCGAAGGCCTGCAAATGCGGCTCGAGCCCGGGGCTCACCTGCAGCGCCGGCGTCTCCACTTCGACGAAATCGCGCTCGGCGAAGAAGCGGCGGATCGCGGCGATGACGCGGCCGCGCGCCTCGAGAAAGGGACGCCGCCGCGCCAGGCGCTCCGGCCGCCACCATGCACCCTCGCCTGTCATCCGCCGCTCCTGCTCGCCGTGCTAAACCATGCCCGCTTCGACCTTACGACAGGGACGCCGATGCGCAACCGCTCCCGCCGCCTGGCCCCACTTCTCCTCGCCGCGCTGCTCGCCATCCTGCCCGGCCGGGCCTGGGCCTGGGGCGCGAGCGGGCACCGGCTGATCGGCCTGCTCGCGATCGAAAGCCTCCCGGCGGAGATTCCGGGCTTCCTGCGCGGCAGCGAGGCGGCGGCGATGATCGCCGAGCTCGGCCGCGAGGCGGACCGCTCCAAGGGCGCCGGCCGGACGCATGACGCCGAGCGCGACCCCGGCCACTACATGAACCTCGATGACGACGCCAAGGTGGCGGGGAAGCTCGCGCTCGACGCGCTGCCGCCGACGCGCGAGGAATACGACACGCTGCTGCGCCAAGCCGGCAGCGACCAGTACAAGGCCGGCTATCTCTATTACGCGATCATCGACGGCTGGCAGCAACTGGTCGAGGATTTCGCCCATTGGCGCGTCGACGCGGCGGGCGAAAAACGGGCGGCGCGGCGCGGTGACCGCCTCTGGTTTGCCCGCGACCGGCAATTGCGCGAGCTGCTGACGATCCGCGATCTCGGCTATTGGAGCCACTTCGTCGGCGACGGCAGCCAGCCGATGCATGTCAGCATCCACTACAACGGCTGGGGCCCTTCCCCAACCCTGCCGGCTACGCCACCGCAAGCACGCTGCATGCCTATTTCGAAGGCGACTTCGTGCGCCGCTGGGTCAGCCTCGGCGACATGCGCGCCGCGCTCGCGCCTTACCGGGATTGCGGCTGCGGCATCGCCGCCCGCACCGCGGCCTATCTCCGCGCCACGCAGGCGCAGGTCGTGCCGCTCTATGCGCTCGAGAAGCAAGGCGCTTTCCGCGGCGGCGACCGGCGCGGGGAGGATTTTGCCGCCGCGCGCCTGGCGGCGGGCGCGGCCGAGCTGCGCGACATAATCGTCGATGCCTGGCGGCAGAGCCTCGATGCCAAGGTCGGCTATCCCCCGGTCGCGGTACGCGACGTGCTCTCCGGCAAGGTCAATCCGATCGGCCCGCTGCTCGGCCTCGATTGAGGCGCCGGACGGCGCCGCGCCCCCTTCCTTTGCCGCGGTCAAGCTGCTAGGAAGCCGCTCCAAAGCCACAACCTACGTCCCCACCGCGCCAGCGAGGCGAGCGCCATGAAGATCAACGCCATCGATATCAAGCCGGGCAATGTCCTGGAGCATCAGGGCAAGCTCTGGCTGGTGGTGCGCCGCGAGCTGGTGCAGCCGGGCAAGGGCGGCGCCTTCGCCCAGGTCGAGATGCGCGACCTGCGCGGCGGCTCCAAGCTCAACGAGCGCTTTCGCACCCAGGAGACGGTGGAGCGCGTCCGCCTCGACGAGAAGGAGATGCAGTTCCTCTATTTCGACGGCGACATGGCGACCTTCATGGACAATGAGAACTTCGAGCAGATCATCGTCGCCAAGGAGATGATCGGCGAGCCCGCCGACTTCCTCAACGAAGGCATGATCTGCACCATCCAGCTCTATGAGGGCGCGCCGCTCGCGGTGACGCTGCCGCAGAGCGTGATCATGACCGTGGTCGAGGCCGATCCCGTGGTGAAGGGGCAGACCGCCTCCTCCTCCTACAAGTCCGGCAAGCTCGAGAACGGCCGCCGCGTCATGATCCCGCCGCACGTCGCCGCCGGCACCAAGATCGTGGTCAACACCGCCGACGGCACCTATCTCGAGCGGGCGAAGGAGTAGCGCGCTTTGCCGCCGCGCTCGGCGACGATCAACGTCATGGCCGCGGCTGCCCTCAAGGCGGCGCGCGGCCTGATCCGCGATTTCGGCGAGGTCGAGCAGCTCCAGGTCTCGGTCAAGGGCCCCGGCGATTTCGTCAGCACCGCCGACCTCAAGGCGGAGAAGGTGCTGCGCGCCGAACTCGGCAAGGCGCGCCCCAACTATGGCTTCCTGATGGAGGAAAGCGGCAACGAAGCCGGCACCGACGTCCATCACCGCTGGATCGTCGATCCCCTCGACGGCACCACCAACTTCCTGCACGGGATTCCGCATTTCGCCATCTCGATCGGGTTGGAGCGTGACGGCGAGATCATCGCCGGCGTCATCTACGAGCCGGTCCGCGACGAGATGTTCTGGGCGGAGAAAGGCGCCGGCGCCTTCCACAACGACCGCAGGCTGCGCGTCTCGGCGCGGCGGCACCTGCCGGAGTCGCTGATCGGCACCGGCATCCCGTTCATCGGGCGCGGCGACCACCGGAGCTATCTGGCGTCTCTGGCCGCGGCGATGGCGTCGACCAGCGGCGTCCGGCGCATGGGCGTCGCCTCGCTCGACCTTGCCTATGTCGCCGCCGGGCGATTCGACGGCTACTGGGAGTTCGGCCTCTCGCCCTGGGATCTCGCCGCCGGCATCATCATCGTCCGCGAGGCCGGCGGCTACGTCACGGATATGGCAGGGGGCCAGAGCATGCTGGCGGGCGGCGATGTCATCGCCGCCAATCCGCACCTGCACCCGGGACTGATGCAGCTCATCAACCGGGCGCTGCAGCCGCCGGCGGCAAACTGACAGTGGCGGCAATAGGCCCGTTTGCGGTATTTTAACCAGGCGCGCCCGATGAAGCATTGATGGACCGCGGCGGCATGCCCTGCTCACCTCTTCGTCGCCTGCAGATGGCGACGGCTCGTGTTGCGTTAACCTTCGCTCTCCTCCTCGCTCCAGCCTTGCCCGCCGCGGCGCAGACGGTGGTCGGCGGCGTCAACCCGCCTTCGGTCACGGTCGATGACGGCGTGCTCCAATCGCTGGGGCCGCCGCAAACCCTGCCCGACCTGCTGCGCGGCAGAGCGCCGCCGGCACCGCGCGGCGCCCTGGCGACGCGCAGGCCGCCGGCGAAAGAGCGCCAGGCGCTCCACCGGCCCAAGGCGAAGAAGCGGGTGATTGCCAAGGCGAAGCCGAAGCACCAGGCGCCGGCGATCGCGGCGAAGAAAGCGGCGCCGGTCGCGGCGGCGGCGGCCAGCGAGACGACACCGGCGGCGCCGCGCACGCCC
>DASQSR010000030.1:0-4243 GCA_035642295.1 Allostellaceae bacterium
TCTATTGCCCCGAGACTGCTCGCACGCCGCCCGACCACGCCCCGGAGCGACCTCCGAGCAACGCGCCTGATGCTGACCTGACCCCATGAACGAAACAGCCCTCCGCGTCGGCGGCGCGCCTGGCGAAGCGCCGGCCAAGCCGCCATTGCCGCACAGCGAGGAGGCGATCGGCCTCTACAATGCCGCGCTCGAGCGACAAAAGGCCGGCGACGTCGATGGCGCCATAGCGCTCTATAGCCAAGCCCTCCGCCTCGCCCCCGACTTCGTCCAGGCCTACAACAATCTCGCGCTGCGCCTGCGCAAGCAGCCGGGGCGCGTCGCCGCGGCGATCGCGTATCTCCGCCGCGCGGCGGCGATCGCCCCCGACAATGCCATGGTCCACGCCAATCTCGGCAACGCGCTCGCCCAGGTCCAGGAGTTCGAGGCGGCGGTGGAAGCCTTCGAGCGGGCGCAGGCGCTGGCACCGGAGCTCTACGAAATCCACCTCAATTACGGCGTGCTGCAGATCGCGCGCCGCGATTACGCGGCGGCGATCCAGTGCTTCGACCGCGCCCTGGCGCTGCGGCCGAACGATCCGCGCGTTCAATGGAACCGCGCGCTCGCGCTTCTTGCCAGCGGCGACTACGCGCGCGGCTTTGCCGCCTATGACAGCCGTTTTGCCGGCGACCGCGCCGGCGCCGGGCTGGAGCCGCTGCTGCGCAAGCTGCAATCGGTGCCCTTGCCGCTCTGGGAGGGGCAGCCGCTCGCCGGGCGCACACTCTATCTCTATGCCGAGCAGGGCCTGGGCGACACGCTGCAATTCGCCCGCTTCCTGCCCGAGGCCGCAGCACGCGGCGCGCGCGTCATCTTCGATTGTCCCGGGGAGCTGCTCCGCCTCTTCGCCAGCCTCGGCGGCATCGGCGAGCTGAGGCCGCTCGACAGCCCGCCGCCCGCCGCCGATTTCCAGCTGCCGCTGATGAGCCTGCCGGCGCGGCTCGGGATCACGCTCGAGACCCTTCCCGGCCGCGTGCCATATCTCGCGTCGCCGCCGGACCGCGCGCTGAGGCGGCCGCCCGGCACGCGCCTTGCCATCGGCATCGTCTGGGCCGGGCGGGCGGAGACGTTCGCCGACGATCATCGCTCGATCGGGCTGGAGGCGTTCTTCGAGCTCTCGGCCCTGCCGGGCGTTGCGCTCTACAGCCTGCAGAAGGGACCTCGCGCCGGCGACATCGCCCGTCTCGGCGCCGAGGCGCTGATCCACGACCTCGGCCCGGAGATCGCCGATTTCGCCGATACGGCGCGGCTGATGCAGCAGCTCGACCTCATCATCACCATCGATTCCGCACCGGCGCATCTCGCCGGCGCGCTCGGCCGGCCGGCGATGGTGCTGCTGTCCATCGCGGCCGATTGGCGCTGGGCCGCGGCGGACGGCGCGACGCCGTGGTACCCGAGCCTCAGCCTCTTTCGCCAGGCGCGCCCCGGCGACTGGAAAGCCGTCATGCGCGCCGTCAGAGCCGCGGTCGAGCGCCGGCTCGCCGAAGCGAGCGGGGTTTCGAGCGTCCCGGATCCGCCGCCTGCGATTTCGGCCTGGGCCTGCAACAACGCCGGCGTGCGGCTGCTGGGCGAGCCGGGCCGGCGGCCCGCGGCGATCGCCTGCCTGAAGCGCGCCGCAGCCCTGGCGCCGGGGCGGGCGATCGTCCATTCGAACCTCGCCAATGCGCTGCGCCTCGACCAGGCGTTCGATGCGGCGGCGGCGGCGTTCCAACGCGCGCTCGCGCTCGATCCGCAACTCTGGCAGACGCATCGCAATCTCGGCCTGCTGCATTTTGCGCTCCGCGATTACCAGGCGGCGGTCGCGACCTTCGATCGCGCCCTCGGGCTGAAGCCGGACGATCGCGGCATCCCCTGGGATCGCGCCCTCGCCTTGCTCGCCGGCGGCGATTATGCACGTGGCTTTGCGGCGTTCGATGCCCGCTTCGATCTCGACGATGCGGCCATCGGCAACAATTCCGGCCTACGCGGCGTGCGCTCGCTCCCCCTGCCGCTCTGGCAGGGCGAGGATATCGCCGGGCGGACGCTGTGGGTTTATGCCGAGCAGGGCTTCGGCGACACGCTGCACTTCGCCCGCTTCATCCCGCTGCTGGCCGAGCGCGGCGCGCGCGTGATCTTCGATGTGCAGCCCGCGCTGCTGCGCCTCTTCCAGAGCCTGGCGGGGGTTGCCGCGCTGCGGCCGCTGGGCGCCGCGCTCGATGCCGCCGATTTCCACCTGCCGCTGATGAGCCTGCCGGCCCGGCTCGGCATCACGCGGGAGCAAGTGCCGGCAGCGCCCTATCTGGCGCCGCCGCCGGGCCCGGGCGCGCCGCTGCCGCGCCCGACCGGCACGCGGCTGGCGATCGGCATCGCCTGGGCGGGAAATGCCCAGCACCCGCAGGACCATCACCGCTCGATGACGCTGGAGGCGTTCTTCGCCCTCGCCGACATCCCGGGCGTTGCGCTCTACAGCCTGCAGAAGGGACCGCGCGCCGCCGATATTGCCAGCCTCGGCGCGGAATGGCTGATCCATGATCTGGCGCCGGAGATCACCGACTTCGCGGACGCGGCGCGCTTCGTGCAGCAGCTCGATCTCGTCATCACCGTCGATTCCGCGCTCGCCCATCTCGCCGGCGCGCTCGGCTGCGAGGGGCTGGTGCTGCTGCCGTTCTCGCCGGACTGGCGCTGGCTCGGCGGGCGGCCCGAGAACCCGTGGTATCCGCGCTTGCGCCTCCTGCGCCAGAGCGTGCCGGGCGATTGGGCTCGTGTGATGCAAGACGTGCGCGCCGCGGTCGAGTCCGCGGTTGCCGTCCGGCGCAGCGACGATGCGGCGCCGCGACCCGACCGCGCGGAGGAAGCGGTGCGCCTCTACAACACCGCGGTCCAGCGGCAGAAAGACGGCGATCTCGCCGGCGCCGCCGCGCTCTATGGCAACGCCTTCCGGCTTCATCCGGCGCTGACCGGCGCGGCCAACAACCTCGCCGTGCTGCTGACTGAGACCGGGCGGCTTGCCGCCGCCATCGCCTGCCTCCGCCGCGCGCTCCTCGCGGCACCGGACAGCGCCATGCTGCACGCCAATCTCGGCAACCTCCTCTGGCGCCATAATGCATTCGCCGCGGCGGCGGCGGAATTCGAGCGGGCGCTGGCGCTCGCGCCGGAGATGCACCAGGCGCACCACAATCGCGGCCTCCTCCAGTACAGCCTCGGCGATTACCGCGCCGCGATCGAAAGCTTCGATCGCGCGCTCGCGCTCGCGCCGGGGTACCGCGGCGTGCTGCACGACCGCGTCCTCGCGGTGCTGGCGAGCGGCGATTACGCGCGCGGCCTTCCCGCCTATGATGTGCGCCTCGAGCAGGACCAGCGCACGCAGTCGATCCCGCTGCCGCTCTGGAACGGCGAGGCAATCGCCGGGCGGACGCTTTATCTCCACGCCGAGCAGGGCTTCGGCGACACGCTGCAATTCGCCCGCTTCATCCCGCTGGCGGCCGAGGCCGGCGCGCAGGTCATCTTCGCCTGCCCGCCGGCGCTGCTGCGGCTCTTCACCGGCATGCCGGGCATCGCGGCGCTGTCCCGGCTTGACGATCCGTCGCCGGCGGCCGATTTCCAGCTGCCGCTGATGAGCCTGCCGGCGCGGCTCGGCATCACGCTCGAGACGCTGCCGCGGCGCGTCCCCTATCTCGCGCCGCCGCCGGACGGAGGCCCGGTGCTGCGCCGCCCGCCCGGCACGCGGCTCGCCATCGGCATCGTCTGGGCGGGACGCCCGCAGCATGTCCATGATCGCGACCGCTCGGCGACGCTCGAGGATTTCCTCGCGCTCGCGGAGGTCCCCGGCGTCGCCCTCTTCAGCGTGCAGAAAGGCGAGCGCAGCGCGGACATCGCCCGCATCGGCGCCGAGCTGCTGGTCGAGGACCTCGCGCCGGAGATCCGCGATTTCGCCGACACGGCAAGACTGCTGCAGCAGCTCGACCTGCTCGTCACCGTCGATTCATCGCCGGCGCATCTGGCGGGCGCGCTCGGCCGCCCGGCGCTGGTGCTATTGCCTTTCGCGCCGGATTGGCGCTGGCTCGGCGGCGCTCCGGAAAATCCCTGGTATCCGAGCCTCCGCCTCTTCCGGCAAAACGCGCCCGGCGACTGGGCGGGGGTGATGGCGGAGTTGGTGGACTATGTGCGGTCGCGCTGGCGCTGAGCGCGTTGCGGGGAATGGCGGGCAGATGACCGGGCCGAGGCATGGGTG
>DASQSR010000031.1:0-7381 GCA_035642295.1 Allostellaceae bacterium
TCTGCTTCTTCCAGGAAGTCGGGCGCGTGATGGTCGACCAGGGCGCCGGCAGCCTCATCGCCTGCTCCTCGATCCGCGGCAGCACGATCGAGCCGGGCCTCGCGGTCTATGGCGCGACCAAGGCCGCGATCTCGCTGCTGGTCAAAGGTTTTGCCGCCGAGGTCGGGGGCCATGGTGTGCGCGTCAATGCGATCGCGCCCAGCATCATCGAGACGCCGCTCATTGCGCCGATCAAGGCACGACCCGAGATTTACGAGACCTATGCGCGGCACACCGTGCTCGGCCGCTGGGGGCAACCATCCGAGGTGGCGAGCGCCGTCGCCTTCCTCGCCTCCGACGCCGCCAGCTACATCAGCGGCAGCACGTTGCTGATCGACGCCGGCTGGACGGGAATCGACGGCCAGCCGACCGGGCTGACGAAGACGGCGCGGTGACGCAGCCATGAAGATGCGTTTCGCCGCCCTCTCCCTGCTCGCGTGCTTGTGCGCTTCGCCGACGCTGGCCGCGACTGCGCCGGCCTACGGCCCCGAGCTGGAAGGGTTCTCCTATCCGTTCCCGGTGCAGCAATTCGCCTTCACCTCGCAGGGGAACGCGCTGCACATGGCCTATATGGACGTCAGACCGGCGACGCCGAACGGGCGCACGGTGGTGCTGCTGCACGGCAAGAATTTCTGTGCGGCGACCTGGGAGGCGACGATCAGGACGCTGCGCGACAGGGGCTATCGCGTGATCGCGCCCGATCAGATCGGCTTCTGCAAATCGTCCAAGCCGCACGACTACCAGTTCAGCTTTGAGCAGCTCGCCAGCAATACGCGCGCGCTCCTTGACTCGCTCGGCGTGCACAAGGCGGTCATGCTCGGCCATTCGACCGGCGGCATGCTGGCGATCCGCTACGCGCTGATGTACCCGGAGCGCACTGAAGAGCTGGTTCTGACCAATCCGATCGGGCTCGAGGACTGGAGAGCGAAGGGTGTTCCCTGGCAAAGCGTCGATGCGTGGTACGCGCGCGAGAAGCAGACGAATGCGGCGAGCATCCGCCGCTACGAGCAGTCAACCTACTATGTCGGGCAGTGGCGTCCCGAATACGAGCGCTGGGTAGAGATGCTGGCCGGCATGTATCGTGGTCCGGGCCGGGATAGGGTGGCGTGGGACTCGGCGCTCCTCTACGACATGATCTATACGCAGCCGGTCTATTACGAGTTCGAGCAGATCAAGGTGCCAACGCTGCTGCTGATCGGCGACAAGGATACGACCGCGATCGGCAAGCAATTCGCGCCGCCGGACATTCAGAGGACCCTGGGCAATTATCCGGTCCTGGCCAAGGAAGCGGCCAAGCGCATTCCAAACGCCCGGCTGGTCGAATTCCCCGACTATGGCCACGCGCCGCAGATGCAAGATCCCGCCGCCTATCACAAGGCGCTGCTGGAAGGGTTAGCGGCGGCGCGATAGCCCGATCACGCCGGATCATCCCGGCAGCTGAGCGGGTCCGGGTGAGGCTTGATGTGCAAGGCCGCGAGCGGACCTTCGTTGCAGCGTCTTTCTGCCCGTTCCTGTTCCTGTCGTACGCAAGCCGCCAAATCGGCTGTCCCCGGCGCGAAGCCGCGGCTGATGCAGGTCGCCTCGTCGCGCCGCGGCACGTCGGTCGGCGACGCACAGAAGGTGACAGCAAGGCCAATGAGGCTCGCCCCCAGCATGAGAGCGGAACGCCGCGCCGTCGGCGAGCGAGAGCTCATGGCGCATAGCGCGTAAACACGGCGTCATGGTCTTTCGCGGCCGAATGACAGGGAAAGCACGTCTTGTGCACCGCGGCGTCGGCGGGCTTGCCGTCCTTGAATTGAGCGAACCCCCAACCGCCGGTCGCGGCGTATTTGCGGCTGTCTTTCACCAGAAACTGAACATCCATGGCGGGCCCGGCGACGAAAGATTGCGGGCGGCCGAAGACTTTGTCGTTTTCCGCCGACGCGGTGTACGTCCACGCCAGCCGGGCAATGATCGTGCCGTCCGGGAACGGAAGCGTCCCCTCGCGGAAAGCCGCGATCGCGATATCGTTGCCGAGAATGGCGCGAAAATCGTTGAGCTTGCCGGCTTCGTGCGCGACGGAGATCAACCGCCAGTCGCGGTATCCCGGGGGGATCCTGACGCCGAAGATCGGCGAGCTTTCGTCGGCCGCCGACGCCACGGCCGCGACGAGAATGACGGCGACCAAAGGCGAGAGCGTGAAGAGAGGAATTCGCTTCATGGGGCATCCTCCTGCCGGTCGGTCGCCTCTCGATAAGGAAGCCTCGTGCCTCGACAACGACGATGAGGGCAAGGCTGCGAGCCATCTCGCTGTGACGCCGATCACGAGATGCTCAGTCACTGGACTCTTAGGCTATGGATTCAGGAGAGGCTACGGATTCAGCAAAGAGAGCACGATATCTACACGATATCTATATCTATGAGAGTGGCAACCGGAGAAAAGGAGCGTCATCACAACAGCAGGAGCACGGGCCATGGCATCCAGAGCCCCCTTCTTACACACGAAATTCGGCGGTTATTTTCACCGAGACGTCCCCACCGAGGACACGGAGCTGACCCATGTCGGCCCCGGCACCCCGTGCGGCGAATACATGCGCCGCTTCTGGCAGCCGGTCTGTTTTGCCGATGAGCTCAAGGACGTGCCGCGCCGGGTCAGGCTGCTGGGCGAAGACCTGGTCCTCTTCCGCGACTTCAGCGGGAGGGTGGGCCTCCTGGAGCTGCACTGTTCGCACCGCGGCGCCTCGCTCGAATTCGGGCTGATCAACGCCGAAGGCATCCGCTGCTGCTATCACGGCTGGCTCTACGCGACGGACGGGACCATCCTCGAGACGCCGAGCGAGCCGGCGGAGAGCACGCTCAGGGATCGGCTGTGCCACGGCGCCTATCCGACGCATGAGGCGCATGGCATCGTCTTCGCCTATCTCGGGCCGCCCGATCTGAAGCCGCCGTTTCCGGCCTATGACAGCTTCGCGCGGCCGGGGTATCGCACGATCCCGGGCCTCAGCTATGTCTATCCCTGCAACTGGCTGCAGATCATGGAAAACACCATGGATCCCACCCATACGGCATTCCTCCACACCACCATCAGCGGGGCGGTGTTCACCGAGGAATTCGGCATCCTGCCGGAGCTGGACTTCACCGAGACGCCGGTCGGGATGATCCAAGTCGCAACGCGGCGCGTCGGCACGAATGTGTGGGCGCGGATGATCGAGGCGGTGCTGCCCAACCTGCAGCAAGTGGCGCCGATCTGGGAAGACGGACACGCGGAGCATCCCTTCAGCGGTCCCATGATGAGCCGCTGGGTCGTGCCCATGGACGACACCAACACGATGTTCGTCGAGTTGCGCCATGTCAGCGAAAGCGAGGGTGCGACGCCGGCCTGGTTGGCGGACCGGGTCATGCTGCCGGCGCAGGCGGCCGCGGAGACCTATGACGCGGCGCAGCGGCACCCCGGCGACTACGAAGCGCAAGTCTCGCAGCGCCCGATCGCCATCCACGGCATGGAGCATCTCGGCGCCAGCGATCGCGGCGTCGGCATGTTCCGCCGGCTGACCCGGCGCGGCATTCGCGCGGTCTCGGCCGGTGATGATCCCGCCGGCCTCTGCCGCGCGCCGGGCACCGTCATGCCGACCTTTTGCAACGACACCGTCCTCCGCGTCGCACCGGCAGAAACGCCGTCGGAAGACAAGGACCTCGTGCGCGAAACCGGCCGCAAACTGGCGGAGGGCTATCTGAAGAGCCCGCCGATGAGCGGCGGCGCGCCGGCGGCCACGAGCCCGCACTAGCGCTCGCCGGCGCACAACACCGAGGCCCGCTCCCGGCGCGCTGACCGCCGGGACGCGGCGCCGCGGCGCCCTCCGCCTCCCTTGCTCGCGAAACAGCGTATCGTGCTGCGCATGTCCCTTCTCCTCGCTGTAGGAGGCGATGCGCAGGAGATGGGGCGCCACGGCGTCGAATCCCTGAGTCGCGCGCTGAAGCGACCTGAAACAATCTTGAGCCGCCGGGACCAGCGCGCGCCGGCGGAGGAAACAAGCCCCATCGAGCGCATTGCCAGAGGGGCGGAAAAGACCCACCATGACGGCAACGACGGCGGGCCGGCGGAGGCCGGCACCGACCGCGGCAACACATGGGGGAGGAAGAGATGCGGTCACACGCAGGATGGGCACTGGCGCTCGGCGCCGCAGTGCTGGCGGCGGCGCCGGCGCTGGCGGCGGACAATGCGCCGGGGGTCAGCGACAAGGAGATCCGGATCGGCCAGACCATGCCTTATAGCGGCCCGGCCTCGGCCTATGGCGCGATCGGCAGATCCGAGCTCGCCTATATCCAGTTGATCGACGAGCAGGGCGGCGTCAACGGCCGCAAGATCACGCTCGAGAGCCTCGATGACGGCTACTCGCCGCCCAAGACCTTCGAGCAGACGCGGCGCCTCGTCGAGCAGGACAATGTCGCCTTCATCTTCTCGAGCCTCGGCACGCCGACCGGCGTCGTCGTGCATAAATATCTCAACGATCACCACGTGCCGCAGCTGTTCCAGTCCTCGGGCGCGACCTTCTGGGCCGATCCGCGGCGTTTCCCGTGGACCATGGGATGGCAGCCCAACTACCAGACCGAGGGCGCGATCTACGCCCACTACCTGCTGCAGCACAAGCCCGACGCCAAGATCGCCGTGCTCTATCAGAACGACGATGCCGGGCGCGACTACGTCAAGGGGTTCAAGGACGGGCTCGGGCCGGAAGCGGCGAAGAAGATGATCGTCGCCACCCAGACCTACGAGGTGACCGACGCGACGCTCGATTCGCAGATCGTCTCGCTGCAAGCCTCGGGCGCCGACGTGCTGTTCGACAACACCACGCCGAAATTCGCGGCGCAGGCGATCCGCAAGGTCTATGACGTCGGCTGGCGGCCATTGCATTTCCTGATGAGCGTCGCCAACTCGGTCGGCGCGGTGATGCAGCCGGCCGGGCTGGAGAAGGGCCAGGGCATCATCACCGCGCTTTACCTCAAGGACCCCAACGATCCGCAATGGGCGAACGATCCGGCGATGAAGGACTGGCTCGCCTTCATGAAGAAGTACGATCCGCAAGGCGATCTCGGCGACATCTTCAACGTCTACGGCTATTCCGTGGCTGAGACGCTGGTGCAGCTGGTGAAGCAGTGCGGCAACGATCTCTCGCGCGAGAACGTGATGAAGCAGGCGGCCAGTCTCGACATCAAGCTGCCGCTGCTGCTGCCGGGCATCCACCTTCACACCGGGCCCGACGACTTCTCGCCGATCAAGCAGATGCGGCTGGCGCGCTTCGAAGGCAAGCGCTGGGTCCTCTTCGGCGAGGTGATCGGGGAATGAGCAGGACGCTGTTCGACAAGATCTGGGAAGCGCATCGCATCGCCGATCTCGGCGACGGCTATGCGCTTCTCCATATCGACCGCCATCTGCTGCACGATCTCGGCGGCGGCCGGGCGGTGATGGACGTCAAGGAAAAGGGCCTCAGGCTGCGCAATCCCGGCCTCACGTTCGCCACGCCCGACCATGCCATCTCGAGCGCACCCGGCCGCGCCGGCACCAGCGCCACCGGCATGAAGCTGCTGCAGGACCTGCGCGTGCTGGCGCGCGAATACGGCGTCCGCCTGTTCGATCTCGGTGAGCCCGGGCAAGGCATCGTTCACGTCATCGGGCCGGAGCTCGGCCTCAGCCTGCCCGGCGCGCTCATTGTCTGCGGCGACAGCCATACCTGCACCCATGGCGGCATGGGCGCGCTCGCCTTCGGCATCGGCTCCAGCGAAGTGACGCACGTGCTGGCAACGCAAGCGCTGATCCAGCGCCGGCCGATGCGGATGCGCGTCAACTTCGAAGGCGCGCGGGCGCCGGGCGTTTCGCCCAAGGACATGATCCTCTATCTCATCGGCCGGATCGGCGCCGCCGGCGGCACCGGCTATGCCGTCGAATATGCCGGCAGCGCCGTGCGCGCGCTCGAGGTCGAAGGGCGGCTCACGCTGTGCAACCTTTCGATCGAGCTCGGCGCCAAGATGGGAATGGTGGCGCCGGACGAGACCACGTTCGCCTATCTCGCCGGCCGGGCTTTCGCTCCCAAAGGCGTGCTTTGGGATGCGGCGCTCTCGGCATGGCGGCAGCTCCCGTCCGACGCCGACGCGGTGTTCGACCGCGAGGAAGCGATCGACATGGCCGATGTGGCGCCGCAGATCACCTGGGGCACCAGCCCCGAGCAGGTGATCGCGGTCAGCGAGCGCATTCCCGATCCCGCCGGGATCGCCGATCCCGGCAAGCGCCGCGCGGCGGAAGCGGCGCTCGACTATATGGGCCTTGCGCCCGGGGCGCCGATCGCCGGCACCACGGTGCAGCATGTCTTCATCGGCTCCTGCACCAACAGCCGCCTCTCCGATCTGCGCGCCGCGGCCGAGGTGGCGCAGCGCGGCAAGGTCGCGCCGCATGTGCGCGCCTGGGTGGTGCCGGGCTCGGAGACGATCAAGCGGCAGGCCGAGGCGGAAGGGCTCGACCGCATCTTCCGCGCCGCCGGCTTCGAGTGGCGCGAGCCCGGCTGCTCGATGTGCCTTGCCGCCAATGGCGAGACCGTGCCGCGCGGCGAGCGCTCGGTCTCGACCTCGAACCGCAACTTCGTCGGCCGGCAGGGGCCGGGCGCGCGCACGCATCTGGCGAGCCCCGCCATGGCGGCGGCGGCGGCGCTCGCCGGCGCCATCGCCGATGTCCGCAGGCTGGGAGGCTGAGGCGATGGACAAGTTCAGGGTGCTGCGCGCCATTGCCGCGCCGCTGCTGCGCGAGAATGTCGATACCGACATCGTCATCCGCATCGAGCGGCTGGTGGGCGCAACGCAGCGCAACGCGCTCGGCGGTTACGCCTTCGAATCCTGGCGCTTCAAGCCCGACGGGTCGGAAGAGCCGGGGTTCGTCCTCAACCGCGAGCCCTATCGCCGCGCCGAGATCCTCCTCGCCTTGCGCAATTTCGGCTGTGGCAGCTCGCGCGAGGGCGCGGTCTGGGCGCTGAAGCAGAAGGGGTTCCGCGCGGTGCTGGCGCCGAGCTTCGGCGACATCTTCTTCAACAACTGCTACCAGAACGGCGTGCTGCCGGTGGTGATGGCGGAAGCGGCGGTGCGCGCGATCGCGCGCCAGGTCGAGGCCGATCCCGAGCGGAACCTGGTGACCGTCGATCTCGCGCGGCAGGTGGTGGTGGCGCCGGACGGCGGCGAGACGGGGTTCGCCATCGACAGGCTGCGGCGCGAGGCGCTGCTCGAAGGGCTCGACGATATCGGCCTCACCTTGAAGCGCGAGGGCGAGATCGCGGCGTTCCAGGCCGAGGACCGGGCGCGGCGGCCGTGGATCTGGGCAGTG
>DASQSR010000032.1:0-4695 GCA_035642295.1 Allostellaceae bacterium
GTCAACGGCATCGAGGTTTATCGCGTGCGGCTGGGGCCGATCGGCAACGTCGATGAAGCCGATCGGCTGCTCGGCCGCGTGCTCGCCACCGGCCTCAACGAGGCGCGCATCATCGTCGATTGATGCGGCGCCCGAGGATCATAATTTCGGCGCATTCCGCTGCTACGGCGGATAGCGTCGAGCCGTGGCGCCACCGGCGCCGATGTCAGTGAGTGTGACCCGCATGAAGAGCTTAATGTTGCCGGCGTTGTTTCTTGCCACTCTTTCCCTGGCGGTGCCGGCCGCCGCCGACGAGCCGAGCTTCGACACGACGGCCCGGAACGCGATCGTCATCGACTATCAGACCGGCGCGGTGATGCTCGCCAAGAATGCCGATCAGCGCATCCCCACCGCCTCGATGAGCAAGATCATGACGGCCTATACCGTCTATGGCTATCTCGCCTCGGGCAAGGCGAAGCTCGACGACATGCTGCCGGTAAGCGAAGCCGCCTGGCGCACCGGGGGCTCCAAGATGTTCGTACCCTATCCCGGCGAGGTGAAGGTCAGCGACCTGCTACAGGGCATGATCGTGCAATCGGGCAATGATGCCTGCATCGTTCTGGCCGAAGGCCTCGCCGGCAGCCAGCAGGCCTTCGTCGAGAAGATGAACGAGAACGCCAAGAAGCTCGGGCTCACGAACAGCCATTTCGGCGATGTCGACGGGCTGCCCACGCCGGACCATTACATGTCGGTGCGCGACCTGGCGACGCTGTCGCGCGATCTCATCCACGACTATCCGCAATTCTACACGTACGAGGCCGAGAAGGACTACACCTACAACGGCATCAAACAGGGCAACCGCAATCCGCTGCTCTACAAGGATCTCGGCGCCGACGGCATCAAGACCGGGCATACGGACGAAGCCGGCTATGGTCTCGTCGGCTCGGCGGTGCGCAACGGCCGCCGCATCATCTTCGTGCTCGCCGGCATGCAGAGCATGAAGGAGCGCGCGCAGGAGGGCGAGCGCGTCCTCGATTGGGCCTTCCGCGCCTTCAACGACTACACCGTCGTCAAGGCGGGCGAGCCGATCGACGACGCGCCGGTGTGGATGGGCGTCGATCAAAAGGTGCCGGTGGCGCCGGCGAAGGACGTCATGGTGACCTTGGCGCGCGACGCCCGCAAGGATTTGAAGGTGACCGCGGTCTATGATGGCACGGTGAAGGCGCCGGTCGCGAAAGGCCAGACCATCGGCAAGCTGGTCATCGTTGCGCCCGGCAGCGATGCGGTCGAGGTGCCATTGCAAACCACCGAGGCCGTCGCGCCGCTCGGTCCGCTCGGGCGGATGGCGGAGACGGCGGGATATCTGATCTGGGGCGCCAAGCACTGAACGGCGGCCGCTTCATCACCTTCGAGGGCGGCGAGGGCGCCGGCAAGTCCACTCAGCTTCGCCTTCTCGTCGAGGCGCTGAACCGCGCCGGGATCGCGGCGCTGGCAACGCGCGAGCCCGGCGGCGCTCCCGGCGCCGAGGCAATCCGCAAACTGCTGGTCGAGGGCGAGCCGCAGCGCTGGGACGCGATCGGCGAAGCGCTGCTGGTAGCGGCGGCGCGGCGCGACCATCTCACCGCCACCATCTGGCCGGCGCTGGCGCGGGGCGACTGGGTGGTCTCCGATCGCTTCGCCGATTCGACCCTCGCCTATCAAGGCTCGGCCGGGGGCGTGCCGCGTGCGGCGCTGGAGGCGCTGCATCGCCTCGTCGCCGGTGATTTCGCTCCCGACTTGACCTTGATCCTGGACTTGCCGGTGGCGGAAGGATTGGCCCGGGCCGAGGCTCGTCGCGGGGGCGAAACCCGCTTCGAGCGGAAAGACCGTGCCTTCCATGAAAGGCTTCGTCAGGGCTTCCTCGAGATCGCGCAGCGCGAACCGCAGCGTTGCGTCGTGATCGATGCGGCCGATCCGATCGACGCCGTGCATCAGGCGGTGCTCGCGGCGGTGCGCCAGCGCCTCAACGCCGGGGTCTGAGACCTCGCCAGCGGCTGGCCGCGCTATGCCCCGCCGGCTATGCTCCCGCCAAAGACAAGGGGGAGGCGGTCGATGCGGGTGGCGGGAAAGCGGCTTCGGAGCGCCGGCCGATGAGCGCCGAAGGGGCAGGGACCGCCTTGGCGGCGGCCGAGCGCCTGGCACCGATGATTGCCGCGGCGGGCGATGCCATCGAAGCGGCGCGGCGCCTCACGCCGGAAATCGTCGAAGCACTCCATGAAGCCGGGCTCTACCGGCTGCTGCTGCCGCGCGATCTCGGCGGCGCCGAGCTCGACCTTGCCGGCTTCTCGCGGGTGATCGAGGCGCTGGCGAGGGCGGATGGCAGCACCGCCTGGTGCGTCTGCCAGGCGAATGGCTGCGCGCAATCCGCGGGGTTCCTCGAGCCGCAAGCGGCGCGGGACGTGTTCGGCGGCCCGCGCGCCGTGCTGGCCTGGGGGCCGGGGAGGGCGCAAGTCGCGGAAGTGTCCGGCGGCTGGCGGATCAGCGGGGAGTGGAGCTTCGCCAGCGGCTGCCGCCAGGCCGGCTGGCTCGGCTGTTACGTGACGCTGCCGGACGAAGCCGGCCGGCCGCGTCTCGCCCCCGACCGAACGCCCCTCCTGCGCACCTTCATCTTTCCGGCAAGCAGCGCCGAGATCAGCGATGTCTGGCAGGTGATCGGCCTCAAGGGCACGGCGAGCGACGCCTATCGGGTGCGCGATCTGGTGGTGCCGGCGGCGCTCAGCTTCCTGCGCGATGCGCCCAAGCGCACCGACTACCCGCTCTACCGCTTCACCATCAATTCCGTCTACATGGCCGGGTTTCCCGGCGTGGCACTCGGCCTCGCCCGCGCCATGCTCGCCGATTTCATCGCCCTTGCCGGCGCCAAGACGCCGCGCCTGGCCAAGGGAGCCTTGCGGGAGGACGCGCTGGTGCAGGCGCAGGTGGCGCAGTGCGAGGCGCGCCTCGCCGCCGCTCGCGCCTTTCTGCAGCAGACACTGGAAGCGAGCTGGCGCGCCGCTGCTGCGAACCAGCTGGCGGTCGAGCACCGCCTCGCCAACCGCCTCAGCAGCACCCATGCCATTCACGAGGCGCGCGCGGTCGCCGACATCGTTTTCCACGCCGCCGGGGCCACCGCGATCTATGAGACCCATTCGCTCGAGCGGCGCATGCGCGACATCATCACGGTCGCGCAACATCTCCAGGCACGCCAGCAGCATTTCGCGACCGTGGGCCAGGCGATGCTCGGGCTGGAGCCCGATCTCGCCGTCACCTGACGGCGGGCGTGACCCCTCAACCATTTCATTTCGTTCGCGAAAACAGCCGCGGAACGGGACTGGAACGACATGGCGAGAGCGGCGATGGCCCAGCCTCATCGAAGGCGCGCCGCCATCATTGCCGTGGCGGAACGAGTGAGGCGCGGAAATGGCAGCGGCTGCGCCCGTCGCTGGGAGGGGCACGGGCCGCCGAGCTAAACCGATGACGAAGTAAACCAGTTCAATCATTTGAATTAACAACATCATTCCCCAATCTGATCGCCGCCGGAACGGGGGCGGGCGCTTACCGCGCGGCGGCGCTATGATGGCGCCCGATGAGCGACGATCGGGATCCGGAACAGGACGAGGAGGAGGCGGGGGCGCCGGTGGCGCTGCCGGGCCCGCGCGACAATCCGCTGCTGCTCGGCCACGAAGCGGCGGAAGCCGCCCTGATGCAGGCCTATCGTTCGGGCCGGCTGCCGCATGCCTGGCTCATCAGCGGTCCGCGCGGCATCGGCAAGGCGACCCTCGCTTTCCGCTTCACCCGCTTTGTCCTGGCCGAGGGCGAGACCGGCGCGCTGTTCGCATCGGCTCCGGACGGATTGGCCGTGCCGCCGGAGCATCCAATCTTCCGCCGTGTCGCCTCGGGCGGCCATGCCGACCTGCTGGTGGTCGAGCGCGGCCTCGATCCGCGCCGCAAGAAGCTGCGCAGCGAGATCGTCGTCGAGGATACAAGGGCGATTACGGGCTTCTTGCGCCTCACCCCGGCGGAGGGACGGTGGCGGATCGTCGTTCTGGATGGCGCCGACATGATGAATCGCAACGCTGCCAATGCGTTGCTCAAGATTCTTGAAGAGCCGCCTAAGCGTGCGCTGCTGCTTCTGGTGAGCGACAATCCGGGTCGGCTTCTCCCCACCATCCGCTCGCGCTGCCGCCGCCTGGCGCTGAAGCCCCTGCCGCTCCGGCTGGTCGCCGAGGCGCTGGCGCGGTATCGCCCCGATCTCTCAGCCGAGGATCGCGCCATCCTGGCGCAGCTCGCCGAAGGCAGCATCGGCCGCGCGCTCGAGCTCGCTGCCGCCGGCGGGGTCGCCCTCTACCGCAGCCTGGTCAAGCTGCTGGAGCGCCTGCCGGAGCTCGACGGCGCCGCCCTCCATGCCTTTGCCGACCGGCTGCAGCGCGCCGAGGCCGAGGACGGCTTCCGCCTCCTCGGGGAGCTGCTGCCCGGCTGGCTCGCGCGCATGGTGGCCGAGGCGGCAGGCGATGCCGGCCCTGCCGCGGCGCTGCCCGGCGACTCCCAGGCAATGCGCCGGCTGGCGGAAAGGCGCAGCCTTGATCAATGGGTTGAGGTATGGGAAAAGCTCTCCCATCTTTTCGCCCAGGCGGACAACGTCAATCTCGACCGCAAGCAGGTCGTGCTGACCGCCTTTTTCGCGCTCGAGGACGCCGT
>DASQSR010000033.1:0-3444 GCA_035642295.1 Allostellaceae bacterium
CACCCACAGGCCCCAGAGCGACCGCAGCTGAAATTCGGCATCGCCAAGGGTCTCGGCCAGTTCGAGGACCTTTGCCCAGGCCGCGCCGCACTCGGAAGCTCCGGCACCTCTGATAGGCCACAACGATGAACCCAGTGCGGCCTGCACCTTCATCTCGCGGCGCGCGTCGCCACCCTCGCCGGCGCTAAGAGCAGCGAGTGCTTGCTCGGCACGCCTGCGGCACTCGCTCCATAGTGACAACTGCATCCATAAGATCGCCGCCGCGGCCGTCAGCGCCACCCCGATCGACGCGTCGCCTTCCGGCGAGAAGGCCCAGTCCAGGGCGCAGCACAAATTGTCGATCCGCCGCCCGTAATCGGCCAACCATTCGGCGGTCGGCCGCGTCTTCCATTCGGCTTCGGCCTGTTCGAACACTTCCCGGTAATATTCGGCGTGCCGACGCGCGAGCGCTTCGTGCTCGCCGCTCTCGTGAAGCTTCTCCAGCGCATAGGCTCGCGTCGTATCCAGGAGCCGGTAGCGCCTGACGACGCCGTCGGCTTCCGCCGTGACAAGCGACTTTGCTGCCAGGCCGGAAAGGCCGTCGACCACTTGCGATGGCGGCAGCTCGGAGTTCGCCGCGACCGCGCCGGCCGCCCGGAGGCTGAAAGCGCCGGCGAACACCGCGAGGCGGCGCAGGGCGACACGTTCGCGCTCGGACAATAGCGCATAGCTCCAGTCGAGCGTCGCCCGCAGCGTTTGGTGCCGCGGCAGCGCCGTCCGCCTCCCGCCGCTCAACAGCCCCAGGCGATCGTCGAGGCGCGTCGCAAGTTCCTCCATCCCCAGAGCCGTGGCGCGCGCCGCTGCCAGCTCGATGGCCAGCGGAATGCCATCGAGCCGACGGCAGATCGCCGCGGTCGCCGTCATGGAGCGCCGGTCCGGTGCGCAACCCGGCGCCGCCGCCCGGGCCCTCTCGATGAACAGCCGAACGGCGCCGTATTGCAGAGGATCATCATCGGCTGTGGCATTCACCGGCGGCACCGAGAGTGTCGGCACCGGATAGACCCATTCCCCCTCTGCGCGGAGCTGCTCGCGACTGGTGGCAATAACATGCGCCGCAGATCCCCCGCGCAACACCGCCTCGGCCATCGCCGCGGCGGCGTCGATCACGTGCTCGCAGGTGTCGAGGACCAGCAGCAACCGCCGAGCGGCGAGCGCCTGCGCCACGCGCTGCACCGAAGCCTCGCCGCCGCCAAGATCCAGTCCGACGGCGGCAGCCACCACGGCGGGGACGAGGGCGGGATCGGCGAGCGCCGAGAGCTCGGCGAGCCAGACCCCGTCGGCGAAGTGCGGCAACAGCTCGCGCGCCGCCGCCAATCCGAGCCGCGTTTTACCGATGCCGCCGACGCCGATCAGGGTGACGAGCCGATGCGCGGCGACGAGCTTCAAGATCGCTCCGAGTTCCTCATCTCGGCCGATCAGCTCGGAAATCGCCTCGGGTATGTTGGTCGGCGGCAGGGCTTCACCGCGTCTTGCCGCGAGCAGCCCGGTGCGTGCGGGCTGGTCACTGCTCGCCGGCAGGATGCGGACCTCGCCCGCGAACTGGTAACCGCGCCCCGAGATCGTGCGGATCAGCTCGCGGTCCGCGCCAAAGGCCTTGCGCAACGTCGTAATCTGGGCCTGCAGGTTGTTTTCCTCGACCACTCGGCCCGGCCAGACGCGCGCCATCAGCGCGTCCTTGTCGACGACCTCCCCTCGCGCCTCGATCAGTGCCATCAGCACGTCGAAGGCACGTCCGCCCAGCTTCAGCGGCCGGTCGCCGGCGAGCAGTTCGCGCCGATGCGGTACAACGCGGAAACGACCAAACGCGACGCTCGCCCGTATCTCTGGGGACGGATCCATCGCCCGGTCATTATAACGAGCTTTCAGAAATTTTCAGAGCATTTCAGCGGATCAGATCGGGGAGATGCGACCTACCGACATCGTTGATTGCTTGGCCGCGGTTGATCAGAACTTGCGCGACGAAGCGGCGACCAGGGCGCGCTGCCGCGGCGCAAGGCGCGGCTCTTCGAGCACGAGCGAGAGATCGACGACGGGGACCTCGCCTGCGTCTTGGGCTAACCCGAGCGGAAACGCTGCCTGGCGATCTACGACCTGAGTGCCCAGTTCTATAGAACACCGACAGAAAATATCGGAGGAACAATGTCCAGCCTTGCCGAAAAGACCTGCACGCCTTGCCGCGGCGGCGTGCCACCGCTGACACGTGAGGAGGCCGAAAGCCTCCATGGCCAGGCACCCGACTGGACGCTCGAGGACGATGCCCATCGCCTTGAGCGCACCTTCCCATTCCGAAACTTCCGCGAAGCGCTGACATTCGTGGAGCAGGTCGGCGCGTTGGCCGAAGCAGAAGGCCACCACCCCGACGTCAGCTTCGGCTGGGGCTACGCGACGGTTTCGTTGCGCACCAAGAAGATCAAGGGCCTCCACGAGAACGACTTCATCATGGCCGCCAAATTTGACCGGCTGACGCCCCGCGCAGATCTTTGACGCTACTGCGGAGGGCTGCCGCTTCGTAGCGTTGAGCCACAATTTTCCCACGCGTCCAACCAACGCGTTCGCGATACCGTATGAAAGTGCGGGAAGGGGGAAGCTATGCGTTGGGTCATGCTCCGGGTAAGCCTGTTTCTCCTGGCGTTTGCGCTGTTCACCGCGATTGTCCCGATCATCGGCTGGACGCTGCCGATGAAGCTCTACGCCGCCGCTTTGACGGCCGGGGGCGCGTCCTTCCTCGTCTGAAGGAAGCGCGGGGAACGCGGTCACGCAATCGCGCGCTCAGCGCTTCGATTGATCACGCTCCAATCGGTTGGCCTCTTCCTCAACGTCAGCAATGACCGCACGCAACATCTCGGGGAGGCGGCCCTCAAATGCCGTGCACTCGTTCGAAATCCGTCGAAAGTCGCGTGCCAGCTCGCGAAGCCTGGCGATCCGCTTCTGCTGATCGGATGTCGCAGCAAGGTAGGGAGCAGTCGCAGCAATCATCGTCCGTCCGTCGCAATCGCCAAAAGCGCTATGCCGCCCCGTCGAGGGGGCCGCATCCGATGCGGGGAAGCTAGATGACGGTTCGATGAACGTTAACCGCCCGCGCCGCGAAAAGAGTCTTCGCGAAGGCCAAAGAATTCGGACGCTCAGCGCGATCGCGCTCAGTCGTGACTCATCCAACAAACTGATGCCGTCGACATGCTGTCGACAAACCGAGCCGTCGAACCGCACATGACCAGAGCTACAGGGAGCACAGAGCGGCGCGGGGCGAGGTCTATGCGGCCGCGTCCAGCCGCTTCCTGGCGGCGATGCCGGATGGCGAAGGTCTCGACGGACTGCCGCTAAGCGGCTGCGCGCGGCTGCTCCCATTTCAACCGCTCGCGAAGGACCTCGCGGGCGCGCGATAGACGGGATCGAACTGTGCCGACG
>DASQSR010000034.1:0-31127 GCA_035642295.1 Allostellaceae bacterium
GAGATGAGAGAGATCGTGCCCGACGCGCCGAAAATCCTGCTGCACAACGTCTATGGCTGGTTCACCCGGGTCGAGCGCGGCGTCTATACCCTGGCCGAGCCTGGAAAAGCGGCGCTGCTGCGCTGGCCGCAACTCGGCTGAGAGCGCGGCATCATCCGGCCGCGATAGGCGTTGCCGCAGCAAGGAGGCGACAGCATGGCCCGGCTCATGCGCCATCTGAAGCGCTGGGGCGCGCTCACCATCGGCACCGCCCTCGGCAATGCGCGGTTCACGAATGGGTAGGTCGCCCCGCGAGAGGAACCCGGTATAATGCCCGGCGCTGGGTGACCTGCGGCGCAGGCGTTCCGTGACCTACGTTCTTTTGAAGTACCTTCACGTTATCGGCGCGATGGTGATTCTCGGGACCGGAATCGGCATCGCCTTCTTCATGCTGATGGCGCATCTGAGCCGCGATGCCGGCTTCATCGCGCGCACCGCTGGCGTGGTCGTGCTCGGCGACATGATCTTCACCGCAACCGCGATTGCCGCGCAGCCGGTGACGGGATATCTGCTGCTTCGCCAAACCGGAGGCTCGCTGTCGGAAGGCTGGGTCGTCGCCTCGCTGGCGCTCTACGGCGTTGCCGGCCTTTTCTGGCTACCGGTCGTCTGGATGCAGATCAGGATGCGCGACCTTGCCGCGGCGGCGGCGGCGAGCGGCAGGCCGCTGCCGGCGTCCTATCACCGGCTGTTCCGCCTGTGGTTCGCCTGCGGCTTTCCCGGGTTCGGCGCGGTAATTCTGATCACCTGGCTGATGATCGCGAAGCCACTGCTGTGAGCACGCCCCTGCCGGCCATCGCGGTCCTCGGCGCTTCCGGCCTCATCGGCGAAGCCGTAGCGTCCCGGCTGCTGCAGGAGGGGTTCCCGGTCGTGCCGATCGCGCGCCGGTTCAACGCGGCACAGAAAACCGCGTTTGCAAAGGGCGTGGTCGAATGCCCCCTCGTCGCGCTCGACGCGGCGGCGCTTGCGCGGGTTCTCGCGGCGCACGACGTCGAGATCGTCGTCAATTGCATCGGGGTGCTGCAGGACGGGCATCGCGGCAGCACAGATGCGGTGCACCGCGCCTTTGTCGAGCGCCTGATCGCGGCCCTGGGATCGCGGGCCGAGCCGGTGCTGCTCATCCACCTGTCGATCCCCGGCGACAGCGAGGATGATCCTACGTCCTTCAGCCGCACCAAGCGCGCGGCGGAGCGAATGATCGCGGCCGCCTCCCTCCCCTTTGTCATCCTGCGGCCGGGCTTCGTCATCGCTCCCGCCGCCTATGGCGGAAGCGCGCTGATCCGGGCGCTGGCCGTGCTGCCGTTCGACCTCCCGGCAGGGGAGGCTCAGCAAGCCTTGGCGATCACCGATGTGGCCGATATCGCGCGCACGATCGCTTTCATTGCGCGGCGTTGGCGCGACGGCGAGCGGCACTGGAATGCGGTATGGGACGTGATGGCGCGCCAGCCTTCCACCGTCGCCGAGGTCGTCGTCGCTTTTCGCCGGGGCCTCGGCGGGCCGAAACGACGCCTTGCCCTGCCCTCCACTCTCATGCAACCGGCGGCTCGCGCGGGCGACCTCGTCGCTCATCTTGGCTGGTCGCCGCCGCTGCGCAGCACCGCCCTTCTCGAAATGCGCCGCGGCGTCGCAGGCGACCCCGCGCCCTGGATTGCAGCCACGGGGATCGAGCCAGCTTCCCTCGCGGAGAGCGTTCGGCTTCTGCCTCAGACCGTGCAGGAGAAGTGGTTTGCGCGCCTCTACCTGACAAAACCATTGATCCTCGCGTCGCTCAGCGCGTTCTGGGCCCTCTCCGGCTTCATCGCCCTAACGGCGGCGTACGGCCCGGCGACGGAAATCCTGACGTCGCGCGGATTTTCGGCGGGCCTTGCGGGAGCGGTCACCGTCGCCAGCAGCCTGCTCGACATCTCGGTCGGTCTCGCGCTCGCCATAAGAAGGACTTGCCGCATTGGACTGCTTGCCGGCATCGGCGTGTCGCTCTTCTATATGATTGCAGCCGCGGTGCTGACCCCGGCCCTGTGGATCGAGCCGCTCGGCGCGCTGGTCAAGACGGGGCCGGCGATCGTGCTGATGCTTGTCGCCCTCGCGGTCCTGGAGGATCGATGACGACAGAAGATCGCCCTTGGCCCGATGACGGCGTCATTCTCTTCGACGGCGTCTGCGTTCTCTGCTCCGGCTGGGTGCGCTTCGTGGCAGAGCGGGACGCCGCCCGTCGCTTCCGCTTCACGCCGATCGAGTCGCCCTATGGGCGGCGTCTCGCCGAGAGGGTCGGCATCGATCCCGACGACCCCGACACCAATGCGGTGATCCTCGGTGGCCGCGTGCTGCGACGCTCCGACGCGGCGTTGGCGGTGCTATCGACCTTGCCCGGATGGGAATGGGCGAAGCTTCTGCGCTTCGTTCCGAGGGCGGCTCGCGATTTCGTCTACCTGCTCGTCGCCCGCAACCGTTACCGCGTCTTCGGGCGACGCGAGGTCTGCTATCTCGGGGAAGGCGCGGTCGCCGACCGGATCATCGTTTAAGCGCGCTTACAGCGGAGCTACGACTCAGCCTCCGCGCTCGCCCAGGGCTGCTGCAGTTGCATGCCGCTCGCCAGGATGGTCCGGGCGAGCGCGGCGGCAGGGCCGCGCACGGCGCGGGTCGCCTGGACGAGAACGAACTCCACCGTGCCGAGATCGGGCAAGCCATGCCCCGCTGCCATTTCCGTCAGTCCCGGCGGGATGAGGCCGGCGGCCACGGCGGTCACGCCGAGCCCGGCCAGCGCGGCGGCGCGCAGGCCGCTGAGGCTGCCGGTGGTGCAGACGATGCGCCAGGGTCGGCCGTGCCGCTCCAACGCGGTGAGCGCGATGTCGCGCGTGATGCTGGGCGGCGGATGAAGGATCAGCGGCACGGTCGCGCCGGGATCGAGGCGTCGCCGATCGCCCGACACCCAAACCAGTCGATCCTGCCAGACGAGGCGTCCGCGCTCCTCGCCGGGACGTCGCTTGGCGCACATGAGATCGAGTTCGCCGGACGCGAGCTTCTGGTGGAGGTCGCCCCCCAGCCCGACGGTCAGCTCGACATCGACCAAGGGATGAGCGCGGACGAAATCGCGCAGCAACCGCGGCAGGCGCGAGGCGACGAAATCCTCCGACGTGCCGAAGCGCAATCGCCCGCGCAGCTCGGAGCCGGCGAAGTAATGCTCCGCCCGCTCGGTCGCGGCGAGGATGCTCTGGGCAAACTCGATCATCGCGTCGCCATCGGCGGTCGTTGCCACCGAGTGGGTGTCGCGAATGAGGAGGCGCCGCTTCGCCTGCGTCTCGAGCTTGCGGACGTGCTGGCTCACCGTCGATTGCCGGAGGCCGAGCCGCGCGGCCGCCTGAGTGAAGCTGCGCGTCTGGACCACGGCCAGGAAGGTGCGCAGCAGGATGGGGTCGAGCATGGCGTAAATCACTAAACGTGATAACAGTAACATCTGTATACGCTGTTCACAATAAGCACGCCACCGGCCAAATTGAAGACCTGTGTTTGAGAACAGGCAGTGAGCACGCCATGACCCGTTTCAGCTCCCTCTGGTCACGCCTCGATCCGTTCCTGGCCGCGATCCTGTGCACCGTCGGGCTCGCCTCGCTGCTGCCGGCGCGCGGCGTCATGGGCGAGGCGGCCGACGGCGTCGCCGACGCGGCTGTCGCGCTGCTGTTCTTTCTGCATGGCGCGCGCTTGTCGCCCGCCGAAGCGCTCGCCGGAGCCCGCGACTGGCGGCTGCACGGCATGGTGCTGGCGAGCACCTTCGTCCTGTTCCCGCTGCTCGGCGCCGCCGCGCGCTTCTTCGTGCCGGGGCTGCTGCCGGCGCCGCTCTGGCCCGGCCTCATTCTGCTCACCGCCCTGCCCTCGACCATCCAGGCCTCGGTCGTCTTCACCTCGGTTGCCCGGGGCAATGTGGCGGCGGCGGTGTGCAGCGCTTCCGCCTCGAGCCTCTTAGGCATCTTTCTGACGCCGCTGATCGCCGGCCTGCTGCTGAGCCGAAGCGGCGCCGGCCTGTCGCTCGCCTCCGTGCGCGACATCGTGGTGCAGCTGCTGGTGCCGTTCGTCGCGGGCCAGGCGCTGCGGCCTTGGATCGGCGGCTTCGTCAGGCGCCACGCGGGCCTGATGAAGACGGTGGATTACGGCTCGATCCTGCTCATCGTCTACGCCGCCTTCAGTCGCGGCGTCGTCAATGGTCTCTGGCACGAGGTCGACGCCGTGCAGCTCCTGAGGCTGGCGCTGGTCAATGCGGCGCTGCTGGCGAGCGTGCTGACGATTCTCACGGCGGCGAGCCGCGTGCTCGGCTTCTCGCGGGAAGACGAGATCGCCATCGTCTTCTGCGGCTCGAAGAAGAGCCTGGCCAGCGGCCTGCCGATGGCGAGCGTGCTGTTCGCCGGCGATCTCGGCCTCATCATCCTGCCCGCCATGGTGTTCCATCAGATTCAGCTCATGGTCTGCGCCACGCTGGCGCGCCGCTATCGCGAGCGAGGCGCGCGGCTGGCGCCTTCAGCCAAGACGTGGCGCCCGTCGCGAGCCTCCGATCGGCTGACGGTGCAGCCAACGGAATGAGCTACACGCGGTCGAAGCGCGGGACTTCGTCGCGGAAATAGGCCTCGATCTCGCGCACGACGGTGCGGGCGGAAGCGGGATCGTCGGGTGTCCCGAAGATGGCGGGGTTCGACGCGGCGGCGGCGGGCACGAGGCGCGCCGCGTCCTGATGCGGCCGCGACGCGGCGGCGTCGATGATGCGCGCCGCCTGACGCAGGCCGAGGAAATGCGCGATGTAGGTTTCGGCCGGACTCACCGGGCGGCCGAGAACATGCGCGAGCCGGCGCTCATTGTCCTGCGCCAGCTCCGCCGCCATCACCGCGGCGAGACGGGGATCGAAGCGCAGGCGCATCAGCCGCTCGCGCCGAGGCCCCGGCGCCATAGTGACGCCGCCGTCGTCGCGCACGGCAATGGAAGCGACATAGGCGCCGAGACCGTGGCGCGCGCCGAACACCTTGACGACGCGCAGCCAGGTGTCCTCGGTGAACTGGTAGAGGCCCGCGGCCGAGCTTTCCGGCGCATAGGCCTTGGCGTCGAACCCTGACTCGCGCGCCGCCACCGCCAGGAGATAGCCGCGATCGACGCCGACGGCGAGCGCCGCATGCGCGATGGCGCGGCGCATGGCGGGCGGCACCTTCGTCGGCACGCGCGCCACCAGCGGCGACGAGGCGGCGCCGGTGTTCTCGACCTCGAGCAGGAGCCGCTCCGCCGCCGGCGCCGGAGCGCCATCGCCGGTGAGGCGCTCGGCGGCAAGAATCACGGCGACCACACCCAGAAAGGCAGCGCAAACGGCAAGGAGCGCGCGCGCCTCGGCGCCCGGCCGGTTGCCGGCGAGCAGGCGCGCCAAGGTCACGCGCGGCGACGGCACGGAAGCCGCCACTCTTTTGCGCGCCTTGCGCGATCGCCGAGGAGCTTTCTCGCCCATTGCTTTCTCTAGACCAGGAGCCTAGGCGGGCGATGAGGCATCTTTGTGACTGCATCGGGGCGGGCTTCGCAGCAAACGTGACGGGAGGAGGAAGAAAGAGGCACCACCGAGGCACGGAGAGCACGGCCGCGCACGGCGGAGCCCCAACGATCCGCCTTGCCCGCGAAAGCGGCATCCAGGGCTTCAGGCGCGATGAGCCGAGGCACGGCCCCTGGGTCCCCGCTTGCGCGGGGACGGCGGGATTTAATAGCGAGATTCAAAAGTGCTTCTGGCGGCGTCTCGCCCGCGCGCGTCGGCCTGACAGGGGGAAACGGGGGGCGGACGAAGCGGCGGCAGGCGCGCGGCGCGAGCGCCGCACGCCGCGCTCGCGCTGCGTCAGGCAGCGGCCCATATTCTGCGCCGGGGCCGCACGCGAAGGAGAGACGCCATGCACCCAGTTTCGCATCGCCAGCGCCATGCCGCTCTCGGCCTCGCCGCGCTCCTGGCGGTCTTTCTCGCCGCCTGCCAAACGCAGAAATCGCCGTGGTCGCCCGAAGTCGATAAGGTCTATCACGAGATGTACGGGCCGATCATCGATGGCGGCTGACCGCCGGCGGAGGCGCGCATGACGGAAATTCCGGCGTATGAAGTCTATGCGGTCAAATACGCCCGCCACGAGCGGCGGGCGGGCGCCAATTTCCTCGGCGGCGATCTCCATGACGGGCCGATGCCGATCGACTATTTCGTCTGGGCGATCCGCGGCGGCGGCAAGACCTATATCTTCGACACCGGCTTCGACGCCGAGCAGGGCAAGAAGCGCAAGCGCACGCATCTGCGCTCGCCCGGCGAAGGATTGAAGATGATCGGCATCGATGCCGCCGCGGTGGAGGACGTCTTCATCAGCCACATGCATTACGACCATGCCGGCAATCACGACCTCTTCCCCAACGCGCGCTATCATCTCCAGGACAAGGAGATGCAGTACTGCACCGGGCGTTCGATGTGCCATCGCGCGCTGCGCAGCTCGTTCGAGGCCGAGGATGTGGCGGTGATGGTGCGGCGCCTCTTCGCCGGCCGGCTCGCCTTTCATGACGGCGCCGAGGACGTGGCGCCGGGGCTCAGCGTCCATTTCATCGGCGGGCATACCATGGGGCTGCAGGCGCTGCGCGTTCACACCCGGCGCGGCGCTTTGGTGCTGGCCGCCGATGCGGCGCATCTCTATGCCAATATCGAAGAGCAGCGGCCGTACGTTACCGTCTACAACGTCGCCGAGATGATGGAAGGGCACCGCACGCTGCAGAAGCTCGCGAGCTCGCCGGCGCACATCATTCCCGGCCACGACCCGCTGGTGCTGGAGCGCTATCCCGCCGCGGGACCGGGGCTCGACGGAATCGCCGTGCGCCTCGACGCCGATCCCTTGCGCTGATCCGACGCTTGGGCCGGCGCCGCTTTCGCCCGCGCGCGGCGCTGCTGGTGCTGCTGCTCCTCGCCGCCGCGGTGTCCGGCTGCGCCTCCTCGCCGGTCGCGCCTTATCGCGGCGACGCACCGCGGCAGGAGACGCTTTTTGTCATCGCCGGCGGCTGGCACACCGAGATCGGCATTCCGGCCGAGGCGATGCCGGCAGCGCTGGCGGAGATGCGCCGCGCCGCGCCCGAGGCGCGGTATTTCGTCTTCGGCTGGGGCCAGCGCGACTACTACATGGCGCCCCATCCCGGGCTCGGCGATCTCCTCGGCGCCGGCTTCCCCGGTCCCTCCGTGCTGCTCGTCATTCCCGTGCCGGAGGAGCCGACGGCGTATTTCGCCGGCGACGCCCGCGTCTTCGCGCTGCCGGTATCGGCGCCGGGGCTCGCGCGGCTATCGCAGTTCCTCGGCGGCTATGTCGCGCTCGATGCGCAGCGCCGGCCGCGCCCGCTCGGCGACGGGCCCGATCGCGGCAGCCGCTTCTACGCCTCGAGCGGCACCTACAGCCTCGGCAATACCTGCAACACCTGGACGGCGGAAGCGCTGCACGTTGCGGGCCTGCCGGTGAGCGCCAGCGGCGTCGTGTTCGCCAGCGGGGTGACGGAGCAGATCAAGTGAAGGAAGCTGTCGGCTATTAAAAAAGGAAGCCCCTCCCCCCTTGAGGGGGAGGGAGGGGGGGGGTAACGCAAGCGCGCTGCATCAGGTTGATGCGCGCCGTAGCAACCGTGATCGTGCGGAAGCACCCCCCTCCCTACCCCTCAAGGGGGGAGGGGGAAGCTGTTCGGGGATTCGCGGAAATCATGGCGTGGTGTCTGCTATCATCGGCGCAAACAAGGGGAGGAAGCGCATGCCGCGCGACGGCAAGGTCGAGGTGCTGCTGGACGGGCTCGCCTTTCCCGAGGGGCCGCGCTGGCGCGACGGCCGGCTCTGGTTCTCCGACTTCTATACGCAGCGCGTGATCGCGGTCGATGGCAGCGGCCAGGCCGAGACCATCGCCCACGTGCCGCAGCGGCCGTCGGGGCTCGGCTGGCGGCCGGACGGGACGCTGCTGATCGTCTCCATGCTCGACCGGGCGCTGCTCGCGCTGGAGCATGGCGCGCTGCGGCGCGTCGCCGATCTCTCGGCGCTCGCCGGCGGGCCCTGCAACGACATGGTCGTCGACGGCCAGGGACGCACCTATATCGGCAATTTCGGCTATGACCGCCATGGCGGCGAAGCGCCGCGCACGACGTGTCTCGTCCGCGTCGATGGCGACGGCAGCGTCATCCGCGCCGCCGAGGGGCTGACGTTCCCGAACGGCATGGCGATCACCCCCGACGGCCGGACGCTGATCGTCGCCGAGACCTATGGCCACCGCATCAGCGCCTTCGCCATCGACGGCGAGGGCGGGCTCGGCGCGCGGCGGGTCTTCGCCGAGATGCCGGGCGTCTATCCCGACGGGCTCTGCCTCGATGCCGAAGGCGCGATCTGGGTTGCCGATGCGCGCGGCCACGAGGCGAGCCGCGTCTTCGAGGGCGGCCGGGTGGCGGAGCGGATCGCCGTCGGCGAGCGCACGGTCTTCGCCTCAATGCTCGGCGGCGACGACCGGCGCACGCTCTTTCTCTGCACCAGCACCGGCAGCGGCCCGGCGATGGCCGAAAAGCGCGACGGCAAGATCGAATGCGTGCGCGTCGACGTGCCTGGCGCGGGTCTCCCCTGAATCGAGGAAGCGAGGAGCGTCATGCGTCTTGAAGGAAAGGTCGCGATCGTCATCGGCGCCGGGCAGAGCCCGGGCGAAGGCATGGGCAATGGCCGGGCCACGGTGCTGCGCTTTGCGCGCGAAGGCGCCAAGGTGCTCGCGGTCGACCGCAACCTCGCTTCGGCCGAAGAGACCGCGGCGATGGCGAAAGCGGAAGGCGGGGAATGCGTCGCCGCAGAGGCCGACGTCACCCGGGAAGCGACGCTGGCGGCGGCGGTCGCCGCGGCGGAGAAGCGCTGGAGCCGCGTCGACATCCTGCACAACAATGTCGGCGTCAGCATTGCCGGTGGCGACGCCTCGCCGCTCGACATCACCGAGGAGGCATTCGATCGTATCGCCGCCATCAACCTGCGCGGCACGATCATGGCCTGCAAGCATGTGCTGCCGGTGATGCGCCGGCAGCGCGCCGGCGCCATCATCAACATCTCCTCGGTCGCGGCCTGGGAGAACTATCCCTATGTCGCCTACAAGGCGACCAAGGCGGGCATGATCGCCTATACCCAGCAGCTCGCCATCCACAATGCGAGCTACGGCATTCGCGCCAATGTCATCCTGCCGGGGCTGATGGACACGCCCATGGCGGTCGACACGCGGGCGCGCACGAGCGGCCGGCCACGCGCCGAGGTCGCCGCCGAGCGCGACGCGCGGGTGCCGCTGCGCCACCGCATGGGCACCGCCTGGGACGTCGCCAACGCCGCGCTCTTCCTCGCCTCGGACGAGGCGCAGTTCATCACCGGTGTCGCGCTGCCCGTCGATGGCGGCGCGCTGGTGAAGATCGGGTAGGCGGCGGACTCAGGGCAGCGCGGGCGCGGCGAGCAGGAGCGGCGCGCTCAGTGCTGTGCCTGGTTGAACGGCTCGACCTTGCCGGTGCGGTATTCGGAGGGCTCGAGGATGACCTCGTGCTTCACGTCCTTCAGCTCCTCGAGGCTGCCATTGGTGAAGCCCCGGTACTGGACTTCGAGCGCGCGCGGCTTCGACCACTCGCCATCCTTGCCATAGGCGATGTCGCCGACGATCGTCTTGAAGGTGTGGGTGCGGATGTAGTCGGCGAGCTTGTCCTGATCGAGCGTCTTCGTGGCTTCGATCGCATCGGCCAGAATTTGCAGGTTGGCATAGGCGAAGGGCGCGATATACCAGCCGACCGGGTCGACGCCGGCTTCCGGCGCCTTCGACTGGTAGGTCTTCAGGAAGTCGAGGATGCCGGGGAACTGCATGGTCGGCGCCGGGATCCACCAATCGTAGTCGAGGAAGCCGTTGAGCTGTGAGGCGAGCTGCTGCTTGAGCGCGGTCACCTGCAGCCCGACCATGCCGCCGCCGACGAAGCGCGCCTTGAGCCCGACCTCGTGGATCGCCCGCACCATGCCGACCGAATCCGGCGGATAGGAGGCGATGTAGACGATGTCGGGGCTGAGCGCCTGAATGGCGCGGACGATCGGCGTGTAGTCGGTCGTGGTCGGCGGATAGGAGCGGTCATAGACGATGTTGAGCCCCGCCGCTTTCGCGAGCTTGCGCGCGCCATCGGCCGCGTTCTGAGCAAATTGCGCGTCGGCCGCGGCGATCGCGATGGTCTTGGGCTTGGGATTGGCCGCCATCGCGACATCGAAGAAGCCCTGCGAGAAGGCGCGCTCGGGATCGGGGCCGGTCGGCAGCATCGAGAAATATTTGGGATAGTGGAACTGAGCGTTGACGGCGAGACCGAAGAGGCTGAGGAACAGCACGTCGTGCTGCATGATCACCGGCATGGCCGGCGCGATCATGTTGGTGGCATAGCCCGACACGACGATGTTGACCTTGTCGATATCGAGCAGCTTGGAATAGATGCTCGGCACTAATGGCGGATTGCTCTGGTCGTCGTAATAGTCGAGCTTCACCGGGCGGCCCATGATGCCGCCCTTGGCATTGACGTCTTCCTGCCAGATCTGCATGCCGAGCAGCGCCGATTTGCCGACGGCGGCGAGGCCGCCGGTCAGCGCCATGCCGAAGCCGATGGTGATCGGCTCTGCCGCCCGGACCGGGGCCGCACCCGCCACCGCCAAAGCCAGCGCCGCCGGGAGCACCATGCCCCAGCGCGCCACGATCGATTTACCCATTGCCCTGTCCCTCCCTAGGCTTCGCGCTCTCTCGCTCGGCCGCCGGTGCGGGAGAAGCCCGCGCCGGCCTTCTGGCGGCCGGTCGGATCCGGGCGGCGAGCGGGCGCTATCCTGTCACGGCGAAAGGGAAAAAAGAAGAGCCCCGCCAATGGTGCGGCGGGAGCGGACGCTCAATACGTTTGGGTGCGAGCCGCCGGGTGGGATCAGGACGCGCGCTCGTAGGCGCGCCGTAGCGCCTCCTGCATGATCGCCTCGGCTTCCTCGCCCCAGCTGCGGAAGCCGCACGCCGCGCAGATGCTGACGCGGATGGTGGCGCCGCAGCGCATCAGCCCCTTGTCGGTCCACTGGTGGAAGTCGATGTCCTCGACATGCCGGTGCAAATGGCCGCGCCGGCAAACCGGGCAAATGTCCATGTCCTGGAGCCTGATCATGTTCCCATCCAAGGTTCGCGCGACTGCAACCTTGCAGGGTATTTGACCGCGCGGCTGTGACCGGCGTCACACCCGAGCGTCGCCGCGCCGCGCCGGCGCCGAGGACGATCGATTGCCAGGAGCGCCGGCGCTGAGCCATGCTGCCGCCCCGCTCGCGACCCCGATGGAGACCGCCGCTCATGGAGCCCAAGGACCGCCTCGCCTATTCGCCGATCGCGCGCCGGCCGCCGCTGCCCTTGCCGGGCGGGGCGCGCCTCGTCTGCTGGGTCATCGTCAATGTCGAGGAATGGAACATCCATGAGACCATGCCGCGCACGGTGCTGACGCCGCCGGCGGGCGGCGCACCGATGCCCGACATCCCCAACTGGGCCTGGCACGAATACGGCAACCGCGTCGGCTTCTGGCGCATGCTCGAGGTGCTCGACCGCCTCGGCATCAAGGCGGTGCTGGCGCTCAACGGCTCCTGCATCGAGAGCTATGCGCCAATCGCCGAGGCCGCACGCGAGCGCCAATGGGAGTTCCTGGGCCATGGCTTCATCCAGAAGAACATGCAAAAGGTCGAGGACGAGCGCGATGCGATCCGTCGGACGAAGGACGCCATCGCCGCGTTCACCGGCAAGCGGCCGCGCGGCTGGCTCGGCCCCGGCCTCACCGAGACCTGGGAGACGCCGGACCTCCTCGCCGAGGAAGGCTACGACTATGTCGCGGACTGGGTGCTCGACGACCAGCCGGTGGTGCTGCAGACGCGGACGCGGCCGATCGTCAACCTGCCCTACACGCAGGAATGCAACGATGTCGCCATGATGCTGATCCAGCACCATCCGGCGGCGGAGTATCGCCGGCGCGCGCTCGACCAGTTCGACCAGCTCTATGCGGAATCGCCGAAGGCGACGCGGATCATGGCGCTGGTCGTCCATCCCTACATCATGGGCGCGCCGCACCGGTTCAAATATTTCCGCGAGACGCTCGAGGAAATCCGCCGCCATGACGACGTTCTGTTCTGGACCGGCGAGCAGATCCTCGACTGGTATCTGGCGACGCGGCCGGGGTGAGCGCGCGCGGCGGGCGAACGCGCGATCCATCGGGCGAATCGAGCAAAGCGTGGGTTGCCGCGCGCGCCGACATCCTCCAATCTTAGAACGATCGACGACGTCGCGGGATGAGGCCGATGGCGGGCGCTTTCGGAGTGCCGGGCTCAATCGGGGCGCGGGGAACGTCCCCTCGCCTCGCGGCGCAATTCGCGCGCGCGGCAAGAAGCCTGGGTCCGCCGCTGCTGTTTGGCGTGCGCCTCTGGGCTTCGGTCTCGCTCGCGCTTTACGTCGCCTACTGGCTCGAGCTCGACAACCCGTCCTGGGCCGGCGCCACCGCGGCGATCGTCTGCCAGCCGAGCCTCGGCGCGTCGCTGCGCAAGGGCTGGTACCGCATGATCGGCACGCTGATCGGCGCGATGATGATCGTGGTGCTGACCGCGTTCTTCGCGCAGGACCGCGGGCCTTTTCTGATCGGCCTCGCGCTGTGGGGCGGCGCCTGCGCGCTGGCGGCGACGCTGCTGCGCAACTTCGCCGCCTATGCCGCGGCACTGGCCGGCTACACCGCGGCGATCGTGGCGAGCGACACGCTCGGCGCGACCGGCGGCTCGGACGGGCAGGTGTTCCTGCTGGCGGTCTACCGCGCCAGCGAGATCTGCCTCGGCATCGTCTGCGCCGGCGTGGTTCTGGCCGGCACCGATCTCGGCGGCGCGCCGCGCCGGCTGGCCCGGCTGCTGGCGACGCTGTCGGCCGAGATCGCCCGGGGCTTCGGCGAGACCTTGGCGCTGACCGGGCCGGGACCGGACGAGACGCAGACGATCCGGCGCGAGCTGACGCGGCGGATCATCGCGCTCGATCCCGTCATCGACGAGGCGAGCGGTGAATCCTCGCGCCTGCGCTCCCATTCGCCGGTCCTGCAGCGGGCGGTGGATGGCTTGTTCGCCGCCATCGCCGGCTGGCGCGCGGTCGCGCTCGACCTGGTGTGGCTGCCAAGCGACGAGGCGCGGCCCGAGGCGGAGCAAGTGCGGCGGAGCCTTTCCGAGGAGATGCGATCGGCGCTGGCCGCAGGCGAGCCGGAACGCTGGATGACGCATCCCGCGGGCCTGCGCCGGGTGTGCGACGCAGCAATGCGGCGGCTGACCGCCCTGCCGGCGGCGACGCCGTCGCTGCGGCTGCTCGCCGATGAAACGGCGGTGGTCGTGTCGGGCCTCGCGGACGCGCTCGACGGCCTCGCGGTGCTGATGTACGAGCCGGCATCGCCGGCCTCGCGCCCGGGCCGCCACACGCTGCGGATTGCCGATGCGCTGCCGGCGCTGGTCAACGCCGCGCGCGCCTTCATCACCATCGGCGCCGTCTCGCTGTTCTGGATCGTCAGCCAATGGCCGAACGGCGCCTTCGCCATCACCTTCGCCGCCGTCGTCACGTTGCTCCTCGCGCCGCGCGCCGAGCAGGCCTATGCCGCGGCGGTCGGCTTCATGGCGGGCAGCGTGCTCACCGTCGCCGCGGCGGCGATCATCGAATTCGCCGTGCTGCCGGGGCGGGAAGGCTTCGCCGCCTTGAGCTTCGCGCTCGCCCTGGTGCTGGTGCCGGGGGCGGCGCTGATGGCGCAGACGCGCTGGCCGACGGTCGCGGTGATCGCCATGGCCGCGACCATGAACTTCTGTCCGCTGTTGTCGCCCGCGAACGCGATGAGCTACGACCCGCAGCAGTTCTACAACACCGCCTTGGCGATCCTCACGGGCGTCGGCGTCGCAACGGTCGCGTTTCGCCTGATCCCGCCGCTGTCGCCGGCGTTCCGGACACGCCGGCTGCTGGCACTGACCCTGCGCGACCTGCGGCGCCTCGCGGTACGCGGCGCTCCGCCGACGCTCGAGCGTTGGGCGGACCGCGTCTTTGCCCGGCTGGTCGTGCTCCCGAACCAGGCGGCGCCGATCGAGCGCTCCCGGCTGTTGGCGGCGCTGTCGGTCGGCAAGGAGATCATCCAGCTGCGCCAGCTCGAAGCGGACCGGGGCTTCGGCGCTGCGCTCGACGAAGCGTTCAGGGCATTGGCGCAAGGACGGAGCGCCACGGCCTTGGCGGAGCTGCGGCGCCTCGAGGAACGCCTCGCCGCGCCGGTCGAATTCGGCCTCCGACCGCCGGTTGCACTGCGGGCCCGCGCCCGCATCCTTGCGCTATCGGCGCTGCTCACCCAGCATGCCGCCTACTTCGATGCGGGAGCACCGGCATGAGGTTCACCGAGATCGACCTGTTCGGCGTTTATGTCGCGCCGATCTCGATGATGATGGTCGCGGCCTGGTGCATCACCGTCGGATTGCGGCGGATCGCGGCGCATTTCGACTTGCTGCGCTATGTCTGGCATCCTGCGCTGTTCGTGTTCTCGGTCTTTATGATAGTGCTGTCTTCGATGGTCCTGGTGATCGCACGGTGATCTCGCCATGTCCGATGCCGACGCCAAGCTGAAGCGGGTCGAGACGGCAAGCAGCCGCAACGCCGTCGCCGAGTCGACCGCGCGCGAGACCTACGGACGGCGCCTGCGCGTTGTCCCGTTGCTGATCACGCTCGCGGTGGTCGCGCTCGCCGTGCCGCTCTCCTGGTCGATGTGGAACGCCTATATGGGCGCGCCCTGGACGCGCGACGGCACGGTGCGCGCCTATATCGTGACGATGGCGCCCGAGGTCGCCGGCCGCATCGTCGCGCTGCCCGTCGCCGACAACCAGTTCGTGCACAAGGGCGACCTGCTGATGGTGGTCGACCCGACCGACTACCACATTGCCGTCGCCAACGCCGAAGCGGCGGTGCAGCGGACGGAAGCCGATGCCGAGAACGCCGCAATTCAGGCCAAGCGGCGGCAGCAGCTGAAGGGGCTGACCGTCAGCCTCGACGAGCAGCAGCTCTACAGCTCGAAGGCGGTGGCGGCCGCGGCGGAACACCAGCAGGCGCTGGCCAATCTGCGACAGGCGCAGGTCAACCTCGGACGCACCGAGATCCGCGCCCCGGTCGACGGCTGGGTGACCAATCTGCTGGCGCAGCTCGGCGATTACGCCCATGTCGGGCAGAACCTGATCTCCGTCGTCGATGCGCACTCGTTCTGGGTCGACGGCTATTTCGAGGAGACCGCTCTCGGCCGCATCGCCGAGGGCGACCCGGCCGAGGTCAAGCTGATGGGCTACCGCCAGATCGTGCGCGGCCATGTCGGCAGCATCGCGCGCGGCATCAACGTGCCGAACGCACAGGCCAACGCGCAGGGCCTCGCCACCGTCAACCCGATCTTCACCTGGGTGCGGCTCGCCCAGCGCATTCCCGTGCGCATCGACATCGACCAGGTGCCCAAGGGCGTGGTGCTTTCCGCGGGCATGACGGCGACCGTGCAGATCGATCCGCGCTCGCCGCCGCGGTGAGATGCGGCGCGCCGGTCAGCCGCAACGACGCCGTGAGACCTCGCTGCGGGCGCGATCGATGTCCGGCCCACGGTAGAGCCGCTCCGGTATCTCGGCCAGGGTCGATGGCTGCCGCCGGCGCGGCTCCAGCCCGTAGAAGTGCTGGAAGCTCATGATCAGCGGCCGCCATTTGTCGGGATCGACGCGGTCAGGGTCGCCCTCCATGACGATCGTCGGGTCGAGATGGACACGCAGGATGCGCACCTCGATCGCGTCGCGCTGGCCGCGCTGCGCCGGGTCGTCGGCGGCCATGCCATGGACCGCCACCAGCTTCGCCTCGAGCTGCACCGGGCATTGCAGAACGCGCGGCGCCGCCACCGTCTCCGACGGGACCGGGGTCAGCTCCGAAATGTCGAACTTGTCGCGCTCGAAGCGGTAGCCGCGGCGCAGCTTCCCCTCGGGGACCGGGTTCGAGCCGGTGGTGCGCGCGAGGCGATCGACCGCCGCGACGTTGTCGACCGACGGCAGGTTCAGCACGCATTCGCCGGTACGCTTCAGGTTCTGCGGTGTCTTCGATGACGCGGCGAGGCCGAGCATGCAGCGCCAGCCCAGCCAAAACGCCGACGACATCGGCGCCAGATTGTAGGAGCCGTCCTCGTTGACGGTGCTGATCAGCACGACCGGCGTGCCGAAATACAAGATCGCGGGCTCGCTTCTCACATGCATGGGGCAGGTCTCTCCAGCCTTTCGTGGGCGGGGCGGGCACGATGCCCGCCGCGGGCCCAAGCCATCGGGCCTGCCGGTAAGATGGCAGCGACGACGCGCGGCGACGCTCCGGTTCAGGACGTCGAATTCGCCACGCGCCTTCCGCGGCGCGAGCGCGCCGCTCAGCCGTGCATGGTGAGGCCGCCGGAGACGCTGATCACTTCGCCGGTGATGAACCCGGCATCGGCGCTGGCGAGGAAGGCGACGATGCCCGGAAGATCCTCGGGCTCGCCCAGGCGATGGAGCGGAATGGCGCGCTTCAGCCCCTCATAGAGCTTCTGTCCGTACTCGCCTTCCTGGAGGAAGGAGCGCAGCAGCGGCGTGTCGGTCGGGCCGGGGCAGACGCTGTTGAGGCGGATCCCGTGGCGCGCCACCTCGCGCGCCAGCGTCTTGGTGAAGGCGATGATGCCGCCCTTGCACGCGGAATAGACCGCCTCGCCCGACGAGCCGACGCGCCCGGCATCGGAGGCGATGTTCACCACCGCGCCGGCTTTCGCCCGCACCATGTGCGGCAGCACCGCGTGGTGCAAATTGAGCGGGCCGATGAGGTTGACGTCGATTACCTTCGTCCAGAAATCGGGCGTCGTCTCGAGGAACGGCTTCGGCGCATCCCAGCCGGCGTTGTTGATGAGGATGTCGATCCGGCCGAACTCGGCGGCGAGCCGCGCCACCGCGCCCGCGACCGCGCCGTGATCGGCGATGTCGCAGGCAACTGAGGCCGGCGCCGCCGGACCCAGTGCGGCAGCCAGCCGGCCGAGCCCGGCTTCGTCGATGTCGAGCGCGGCGACGCGCACGCCTTCCTCGACGAAGCGCCGGCAGATCGCGCTGCCGATGCCGCCCGCCGCGCCGGTGACCAGCGCCGTCTTTCCCTTAAGTCCGCGCATCGCCGCGCCTCAGGCAAAGCGCGGCGCGAAGCCGCCGCCCTTCGCCTCGATGTGGCAGACGAAAGGCGCGCCGAAATGCGTCGGCATCAGCAGCGCGCCGGTGCCGCTGCAATGCTCCAGCACCCGGCGCCGGCTCTCCCGCGCCAGCGCCGCATCGGCGCAGACGAAGCTGTTCCATTCGGGATAATAGACCTGAAGCGCGTGATGCAGCACGTCGCCGCAGAGCAGTGCGCCGCCGCCAGCGCCGGCGATCTTCACCACCACCGAGCCCGGCGTGTGGCCCGGCGCCGGCTCGAGGGTGAGATGCTCGTCGATCGCGGTGGCGCCGGCGACCATCTGCGCCAGCCCCGCTTCGACCACCGGCAGCACGCTGTCGCGGAAGGAGCCGTGATTGGCCGGCGCCTTCTTGTCGAGCGCGACATAGTGGTCGTAATCGGCCTTGCTGAAGACGTAGCGCGCGTTGGGGAAAGTCGGGACCCAGCGGCCATTGTCGAGGCGCGTGTTCCAGCCGACGTGATCGGCATGAAGATGCGTGCACATCACCAGGTCGATCTCTTCCGGCCGGACGCCGGCCTCGGCGAGCCGCGCCAGGTAGCGCGTCTCCATCAGATGCCACTTCGGCCGGCTCGGGCGCGTCTTGTGATTGCCGACGCAGGTATCGACCAGCATGGTGCGGCGGCCGGCGCGGATCAGCCAGCTGTGAATGCTGAGCTTCAGGCAATTGGCGTCGGGATCGAAATGATTGGGCACCATCCAGCCGAGATGCTCGGCGACGTTCTCCGGCCGCCAATCGGGAAAGAAGGCGGGCGCGTCCCAATCGGCTGAGTACAGCTCCTCAATTCGGGTTAGCTGAGAGGCGCCGATCGTAATTGTGGTCATTTGTCGTTCCTCCCTCTGTCGCTGCGCTTGCTCCGGACTGTAGCATTGCGACGCACCGGCGTGGGGATCAAGGGCACGATGGCGCGTTTGTGAACGGTTGCGGCGACGCGGCACCGCTTATGCCTTAGGACTTCCTCAAGCCGGCCTTGCTAGACTGTCGCCATGGACGAGGGTCTAGACGGACCGGCGCGCTCCGCGCATGGGTGTCCGGCGCTCCGCGAGGAGCCGCTGCTCGCCGCGTTTGTCGCTTACTGGGAGAGAAAACGCGGCGCACGGGATGTGCCCGAGAAGCGCGACATCGATCCGGCCGAGATCGACCCCGCGCTGCTGCCGTTCGTCGCCGTCGGTGAGCTCGATGTCGCAGGGCGGGTGCGCTATCGCCTGGTCGGCACCGGCATCACCACGCGGCACGGCATCGATCCCACCGGGAAATACGTGGACGAGGTGCTGAACGGCACCTATGGCGATTATATCCGCGCGCTCATCGGCGAGAGCATGCGCAAGCGGCGGCCGGTCTACTCCGATGCGATCTCGCGCTACGACGCGGGTCCCTATCTCCGCGTGAAGCGCGTCATCCTGCCGCTCACCGGCGGCGGCGGCGACATCCGCTTCATCATCGGCGCCCAGCTCATCCAGTCGCCGCCCGAGCAGGACGACGCCCAGATGCGCTGGTACCGCGGCAATGGCGCGCTGCACGAGATCGTCCGCGTCGTCTTCTGACGACGCTCAGTCGCGCCAGGACGGATCCTTGCGGTCGAGCTTGCGCAGCAGGCCCGGCCATTCGAGGAGGCCATAGCGGCGGATGACCGCCGGGTCGTACATGCCGATCGATTTCGCGACAATACCGGACGGCATCTCGTTGAGCGCGGTGTTGCAGGCCATGGCGGCAATCTGCGCCTGACAGGAGCGCTCGATGCCGTACATGGCGGCGAACGCTTCGGCGATGGTGGCGCCGACGGTCAGGAGCCCATGATTGCGCAGGATCATGTAGTTCATCGTGCCGAGATCGCGCGCCAGCGCGTCGCGCTCGTTGGGATCGCGCTCCGGTCCGCTGAAATCATGATAGGCGAGCCGCGAGCAGAAGCGCGTCGCCGTCTGCGTCAGCGGCAGCAGCCCGCATTTCAGCGCCGAGACCGCCATGCCGGCGATGGTGTGGGTGTGCATGGCGCCGTTGACATCCGGGCGGGCGCGATAGAGGGCGCTGTGAATGACGAATCCCGCCTGGTGCAGGCCGTAAGGCCCTTCGGGCTGCTCGAGCACGTTGCCGTCGAGATCGACCTTGAGCAGCGACGACGCCGTCACCTCGTCGAACAGCAGGCCGTGCGGATTGAGCAGGAACTGGCCGGGCGCGTCCGGCACCCGCACGGAGATGTGCGTATAGATCATGTCGGACATGCCGTAGAGGTCGCAAAGCCGGTAAGCTGCGGCAAGGTCGAGCCGCGCCTGCCATTCCGCCTCGCTCACCCGCGAGCGGAGCGGCTTCAGCGGGAGGACCTGGGAAGCCGTGGGGGTCATGGCAAGCTCCTCGTTCGCCGGACAGGAGAGCCGATCATAAGCCCGGCCGGCAGCGGCGAACACTCCCGGCGGCGCCGCCTTAGCAGTGCGGCCGCGGCAGCGCCTCGATCCGCTCCAGCTTGCCGTGGATGACGTAGTCGCCGTAATCGAAGAGCATGTCCTCGGTGACGCCGTTGTCGAGAAGGCGAACGCTCTCCTCGTAATCGGGAACCTGATCGGGCGCCGGCGGATCGACGGCACCCTCGGCGGTGAGGTCGGCCGGCGGGAAGAAGGCGAGCCGGACCCACCAGGACGGACGCTTCAGCAGCGGGCTGTCCGGGAGCTTCTTCCCCTCGTCGGCGCCGGGCGCGAGCTTCGGCCCGATCACCGCGGTGATCTGGCCGGCGCTTTCCACGTCCGAGCCGTCGAAGACGTTGCGTGTCACCACTTGGTCGCCAGCCTCCGCCCGCGCGACCAGGAGCCGCGTGTGGCCGGCCGGGAAGATCGTGCCGGGCGGCAGCGGCAGCACCGTCTCGTCCGGTCGCGTGAACTCGGCGGAGCCGGGCCGGCCGGGCGCGCCGGCCCGGGCCCTGCCTTTGATGTCCTCGAAAGGCTTGTCGGTCGCGGCCTGGCGCAGCTCGAACTGGAAGCGCTTGCCGTCCTTCGCTTCCCAGCTGACGAAGTTCGAGAAGGTGTCGAGCCGGTCGTTGCCCGGATCCTGGTCGCCGTATTGCAGGCGCAGGAAGAAATGCTCCTGCTCCGTCCAACCGCTGCAGGTCTCATCCCATTCGTCGAGCATGACGCCGCCGGCCCCGACGACGCCGCTGCTCGACCCGGTCGATTGCAGGCTGAGATTGTAGCGCGCGCGATAGGGCACGAGATCGGCGGCAAGCGCCGGCGCACCGAGCGACAAGGCCAGGACGACGGCGCCGAGAAGGCACGCAAGCAGTGATTTCATAAGAAGGATCGATCTCCGCAGGCTGAAGCCGAGAGCCAGATTAGACCCTTCGAGGGGGGTTCGTCAGGGGGCAAGCGGCCGCAGCGCGCCCGCCCCAGAGGAAGGCCCTGGGGCCCCTGTTCTATGCAGCGACCGGGGGCCACGTCCCCGGGCGTGGGCGCGTCAGGGCGTCAGCGGGACGACATCGACCCGGTCCTGGTCGCCGCCGCCGGTGCCGTTCCCGAGCGCGCGCACGATGATGCGCACGCGCGGAATCCCATGGGACATCAGGTATTGGCGCAGCGCGAGGGCGCGTTCCAGCGACAAGCGATGGGCCTGCGCCTGCTGATCGCTGCCGCCGGCGAAGGCCAGGAGCTCGATACGCAGGCGCGGATCGACGGCGAGGCGCGCGGCAAGACGATCCAGCGGCCCGCGGGCGCTGCCGGGGAGAGAGGCGCTCTTGGGCGCGAAGGGGATGGAATCGATCGGCGTCTCCAGCGCCGCCGGGAAGACCGGCGCCGTCCGACGCTGCGGCGTCGGCTCCGCCGCCGCGCGTGGCGACACGCCGAGGAGAACAAGTGCGAACACAAGCGCAACAGACGGCAGAAGCCGCCTTGCCGCGGCAGAAGAGGCACGTCGTGCTGAAACGAACCGCTTGGCCACCCGCATGCCTTGAGACCCGACCCTGACCCGGTAAACGCGCAAAACAACGCGACAGTTCTAGGCGCGCCGCCGGCAGCCGCATCCCCGGGCCGGGGGAAACCCGCTAACCCTCACTCGCGCCCATCTTGCGCCAGGTCGAAGATGAAGACGCCTTCGCGGTTCCTCGGGCGCTCGATGACCTCGGGATGGCGCAGCGTGCGGACGGTGTCGAAGTAGCCCGCGCGCCAATGCTCTTCCATGCTGGTCCGCGAGAATTCGTAATCCTTCGAATCGCCTTCATACTGCTTGGACCGATAGATCAACTGCACGAGATTGTAGACCTTGCGATTGGCGAGCGGGCCCAGCACCTCGAGCTCGGGACTGTGCTTCAGCGCGTCGGGCAGCTTTTCGACAAGGCTCGACAGAGCGGAGCGGATCTTCTGGGTCTCCTTGAAGCGGTCGGAGTTGGCGCGCGTGCGGCTTGAATATTGAATCTCCTTTTGACGTGTCGCGACTTCGGCCATGTTGCGCGGGACGGCGCCCCGCGCGCTCCAGAGATCGACCTGGAAGGCGAGCGTGTCGTGACGCGGCTCACTCTCCAACACCCACTGCAACGGCGTGTTCGAGACGAGCCCGCCGTCCCAGTAGCGCTCGCCCTCGATCTCGATGGCGGAAAAGCCGGGCGGCAACGCGCCGCTGGCCATGACGTGCTCGGGCTTGATGGTGCGGACGGTGTTGTCGAAATAGACGAAGTTCCCCGTGCCGACATTTACCGCGCCGACACTGAAGCGCATGTCGCCGGCGTTGATGCGATCGAAATCGACGAGCTGCTCGAGCGTCGATTTGAGCTTGGCGCTATCGTAATAGCTGGTTGCCTCGAGCGTGCCGGCCGGTTGCCACCATGGAATCGGGAAGCGCGGCGCGAAGAAGCCTGGCGCGCCGCTGAACAGCGCAAGCGTTGCGCTCAGCTGGTTGGCGAGGCCGCGCGCGACGTCCCCGCGCAGTACAGCCTCCGGATCGAACGGCCAGCCGGGCGGCGCATACGCCGTGACGTCTTTCCAGAAAGCGCGCAGCGGGCGCTTGCCGTCACTTGGCGCGAAGGCGTCGAGGCCGTTCCAGGACGGAGTCGAGGTGACGAGCTCCCAGAACTTGCGCAGGCTTTCGACGCGCCGCTCGGGAGGGTTGCCGGCGATCAGGGCGGCATTGATGCTGCCGATCGAGATTCCCGCCACCCAATCCGGGTCCAGCCGCGCCTCGGAGAGCGCCTGATAGACGCCCGCCTGGTAGGCGCCGAGGGCGCCGCCGCCCTGCAGCAGCAGCGCGATGCACTCGAACGGCGGGCGCTCGCGCCGCGCGCGCCTCTGCCCAGGCGGCTCGCGCGACTTCCAATGCAGTTCGCGCGACCGGTTTTCATAGCTGGACATGGCCGCGGTACCTCCGATGCGGTTGGGTTCCTTACAACGGAGTTGGTCCTTCATCGGCGCGCCGCGAAGCGATGATTTGGTAAAAGGATTGTTCGATCGGACGAAAGAAAGGGTTGCGGCGCAGGATTTCCTGGATAGGCGCCGTCTATCGCTGTGAGAGCAAAAATCAACTTTATTGATGCGACGGCGGCGCGCATTCTCCGCCCGTCGCCACGGCGCCAGCGAGACGCCGAGACGCCGATGAGCGATGCCACAGGCCGCGCGGCGCACCGGAGGAGCGGTTGCTCCGGCACCGGGCGAGAGCAACAGTAGGGGCGGCAACCTGAGGTAGCCGCGATCGCGTGTCTGCGAAAGGGGGGTCGAGATGAAGGAGTTTTCGCAACTGACGCAGCAGGAGCTGCTCGCCCTCGCGATCGGCCTCGAGGAGGAGGACAGCCGCACCTATGCCGACCTCGCCGAGGCGATGCGCGAGACCTATCCGGGAACGGCGCGGATGTTCGGCGCGATGGCGGAGGAGGAGAACGGCCACCGGCACCGCCTGCTCGAGCTCTATCGCACCAAGTTCGGCGACCATATCCCGCTGATCCGCCGCCAGGACGTGAAGGGCTTTCTCGAGCGCAAATCGCTGTGGCTGCTGCGTCCGCTGCAGATCGACAAGGTGCGCGCCCAGGCGGAGCTGATGGAGGCGGAGAGCAAGCGCTTCTACCAGAGCGCGGCGCGGCGCTCGGACGATGCGGCGATCCGTCAGCTCCTGGGCGATCTCGCGGCCGAAGAGCGCCGCCACGAAGCGCGGGCGGAGGAGCTGCAATCGGAATATGTTCCCGCGGCGGTCGAGAAGGAGGAAGGCGACTCCGAGCGGCGCCTCTTCGTGCTGCAGATCGTGCAGCCGGGCCTCGCCGGGCTGATGGACGGGTCGGTGTCGACGCTGGCGCCGCTGTTCGCCGCCGCCTTCGCCACCAAAGACAGCTGGCAGACGCTGCTGGTCGGGCTTGCCGCCGCGATCGGCGCCGGCATCTCGATGGGTTTCGCCGAGGCGTTGTCGGACAACGGCTCGCTGACCGGCCGCGGCAATCCGGTGCTGCGCGGCGCGGTCTGCGGGTTGATGACGGCGGCCGGCGGCCTTGGCCACGCGCTGCCGTTCCTCATCGCCAATTTCCGCACCGCGATGGTGATCGCGGCGGCGGTCGTGGCCGTGGAGCTCCTGGTCATCGCCTGGGTGCGCAACCGCTACATGGACACGCCGTTCCTCTCTGCCGCCTTCCAGGTCGTCGTGGGCGGGCTGCTCGTCTTCGGCACCGGCATCCTGATCGGGAGCTCGTGACGGCGGCGCCGCGGCAGGACCGCTACTTCGACGACAGCACGCTGCGCAGCTCGCGCGCCAGCTCCTGCAGCGCATCGCCGCGCGGAAAGGTGCGGCGCCAGACCAGGACCAGCGCGCGTGTCGGCTCGGGCTGCTCGAAGCGGCGATAGACCGCAAGCTCGCCCGCGCCGAAAGGCTCGACCGTCGCGAGCTCGGGAACGAGAGCGACGCCGGCGCCGGCCATGACCATCTGGCGCAGCGTCTCCAGCCCCGCCGCCTGCACGTCGCGGCGATTGCCGAGCCCCGCCGCCTCGCAGATCGACAACGACTGATCCCGGAGGCAATGCCCTTCTTCCAGGAGGATGATCGGCTCGGAGCCCAGCGCGCCCTGAGGGATGCGCTTGCGCCGCGCCAGGGGATGATCGCGCGGCAGCGCCAGGAGGATGGGCTCGCTGATCAGCTTTTCCCAGCGGAGATCATCGCCGTCGAGCGGCAGAGAGAGAATCGCGGCATCGAGCGATCCCGAGCGCAATCGCTCGAGCAGCGGCGCGGTCTGGTCTTCGCGCAGCAGCAGCTGCAGCTGCGGCCAGCGCGCGCGCAGCACCGGCAGCAGCCGCGGCAGCAGGTAGGGACCCGCCGTCGGAATGACGCCAAGGTGGAAAGGCCCCGAGAGCGGGTCGCGCGCCGCGCGGGCCAGCGCGCGCAGCTTCTCGACTTCGTCGAGTACGATCTGCGCCTGGCGAATGATCGCGCGGCCATTGACCGTCGGCGTCGCCGCGCGCGAGCCGCGCTCGAAGAGCTGAACGCCGAGCTCGTCCTCGAGCTTCGCGATCTGCGCGCTGAGGGTCGGCTGGCTGACATGGCAGCGAACGGCGGCGCGCCGGAACTGGCCGTCGGCGGCGAGGCTCACCGCGTATTCGAGATCGCGCAGGTTCATGCCGCTGGACTCCAATAGATTTTGTCTATTCGCAACATAGCATAGATCGTCTTTATAAATACCGAGATCGATGCCATTTTCTCGGGCGTAACCCCCGGGAGAGGCGCCGATGCCGCCGATCGCCTTGCAACGAGCCGCCCGCGCCGGAACGCCCCGCCGGAAGGTGCGGACATGACTTCCGCTGTCATCGCCGAGCGCCGCGGCCCGCCTGCCTCAGCGCGAAAGCCGCGGGAGCGCGGCGCCCTCGCCACCGCCCTGCCCTTCCTCGGCCCGGCGGTGATCGCCTCGGTTGCCTACATGGACCCCGGCAACTTCGCGACCAACATCCAGAGCGGCGCCAGCGAGGGCTACAGGCTGCTGTGGGTGGTGCTGGCGGCGAATTTGGTCGCGATGCTGTTCCAGGCGCTTTCGGCCAAGCTCGGCATCGTCACGGGCCGAAACCTCGCCGAGCTCAGCCGCGCTCACTTCCCGCAGCGCGTCGTCTATGCGATGTGGGCCGCGGCCGAGATCGGCGCGATGGCGACCGACCTTGCGGAATTCCTCGGCGCCAGCATCGCCTTCCAGCTCCTCTTCCACCTGTCGCTGCTGACGGGAACGCTGATCACGGGCGCCGTGACCTATGCCGCCTTGCAGCTCGAGCGCTCCGGGGCGCGCGGGCTGGAAATCCCGATCGCCGCGCTCGTCGGCGTCATCGGCATCGCCTATGTGCTCGAGACGGTGCTGGCGCATCCCGACTGGTCGAAGATCGCCTATCACGCCGTCGTGCCGTGGCTCGGCGGGTCGGACAGCGTGCTCCTCGCCGTCGGGATCGTCGGCGCGACGGTGATGCCGCATGCGCTCTATATCCACGGGAGCCTGACGCAAGCGCGCCGGACGCCCGGCACCAGCCGCCAGCTCGCGCGCCAAATCCGCTTCTCCAACCTCGACATCGGCGCCGCGCTCGGGCTTGCCGGCCTCGTCAACATCGCGATGATGTACATGGCGGCCGCCGTGTTCCACGACGGCGCGCATGACGGGATCGCCGATATCGAAACCGCCTATCGGACGCTGGGTCCGCTCCTGGGTCACGCCGCCGCCGGGATCTTCCTGGTCTCGCTGCTGGCCTCGGGGCTTTCGAGCTCGGTCGTCGGCACGCTGGCGGGGCAAGTGGTGATGCAGGGCTTCGTCGGCTGGCAGATCCCGCTGTGGCTGCGCCGCGTGGTGACCATGGTCCCGGCCGTCGCCGTCGCAGCGCTTGGCGTCAACGCGACGCAGGCACTGGTGATCAGCCAGGTGATCCTGAGCCTGGTCCTCCCCGTGCCGATGCTGACCCTGGTCGCATTCACGAGCCGCCGGAGCATCATGGGCGTGCTGGTGAATGGCCGCCTGGTCGCGCTCGCGGCAGGCATCGCCGCGGCCGCCATCTTCGCGCTCAACCTGGTCCTGCTGTTGGAGACCTTCGGCGTGACGCTGCCCCTTGCCGGGTGAGCGCCTCGCAAGAGCTTGACGGGCCCCCTCTGGGCAACGCGCGCGCTTCCGCTATGTCCTTGTCGTTCCGGCGCGCGAGAGCGCAGCGGCTGTAAGCCGATCCCTCAATGCCGTTCGACCGAGCTGCCGGAAAACCCCTCCTCTTCCTGCTGGGACTGCTGGTCGAGCCTGTCGGTCTGCTGCAGGAGGTCCTTGACGCTCTGCTCGACCTGCTGCTCGGTCTGCTGAGAGGTGCCTCCTACTCCTGCCTGGGTGGGCTGATGCGCCAGGTGGTCCCAGACGTTACCTTCGCGGATCGGCACGCCATTGGTGCCGACCGCGGCCGGCGGCGGCGTACCGACGTCGGCGTTTTGCGCGAAGGCGGCGCCGGCCAGCAGCAAAACCGCCGCGAAGACGATGGGTTGTCCCATGCGGATGATGCGAGGCATCGTGACCTCCTTGCGGGATTGCACCGGCCCTCAGCGGCACTCTGCCGCCGCGAGGGACATGCGACCCACGCCCGCGACCGCATCGCGAAAACGACGGCCGCGGAGCCAAATGGCTCTCACGAGGCATGTGGGCGCAGGCCGCGGAACTTCAATTCGGCTCCCCTGCCGCCTTCGCAGACGAGACGTGCAAGCGCGTGGGGGCGCCGGGGTCGATGCTCATCACGCGCTTGTTACCGGCAGCGAACGGGCGCGGCGGAATAGTTGGCGGGCCCGCCTGTCTTCGTCGCGACGGGCCGACGCAAGGACACCGCCGCCAGCCCGGAGAAAGCGATGATGTCATGCAGGATCTGATGCCCCAGGTTGGACCGCTCATTCCGGCGCTGCGGCGCTATGCTCGCGCCTTGCTCCATGATCGCGCCGCCGCCGACGATCTGGTGCAGGACTGCCTGGAGCGGGTGGTCGGGCACTGGCATCAGCGGCGCCCGGACGGCGCGGTGCGCGCGTGGGTGTTCGCCATCCTGCACAACCTGGCGATGAATCGCCTGCAGCAGAGCCGCCGGCGCGGCCTTCATCTCGCGCTCGAGGACGCCGATGAGGCGGCGGTCGTGTCGCCGCCGGCGCAAGAGCATGCGCTGCGCCATGGCGAGCTCCTGCGCGCGCTCGCGACCTTGCCCGAGGAGCAGCGCAGCGTGCTGTTGCTGGTATCGGTCGAAGACTTCTCTTACGCCGAGACGGCGCGTGCCTTGGCTATCCCGCTCGGCACGGTGATGTCGCGCCTCGCCCGCGCCCGTGACAAGCTGCAGCGCGCCATGGATGCAGAGACGCCCGGCGTCGCGCCGCGGCCGGCATTGCGGAGGATCAAATGAACGACCAGCCGATCACCGAGGAGGACCTCCACGCCTATGTCGACGAGGAGCTGGACCCGCATCGGCGCGGCGAAGTCCGGGACTATCTCGACCGCCATCCCGAGGCCGCCCGGCGCGTCGCCGCGCTTGCGGAGCAGCGTCGTGCCCTGCGCGCGGCACTGAGCCCCGTTGCCGAAGAGTCGGTTCCCCCGGAGCTCGACCTTGCGCGCATCATCGCGGCGCAGCGCCGGCCGCGAGCCATGAGGTGGCGCTCGGCGGCGGCGGCGATCATGCTGTTCGGCGTCGGCGGCGTCGGCGGATGGCTTATCCGCCCGTCGGGGGCGCCGGCCGAAGGCATCGCCGCGCTCGCGCAGGAAGCAGCGGCGAGCTATGAGACCTACGCGCCCGACCACATCCGTCCCGTCGAGCTGAAGGCCGCGGACAGCGGCGAGCTGCTGCGCTGGGTGGCGGAGCGGCTGCACCGGCCGGTCGCCGTGCCGGACCTGTCGAAATCGGGATACCGCTTCATGGGCGGGCGCCTGGTGGCGACCCAGCACGGACCGGCAGCCCTTTTTCTCTACGACGACGACCACGGCACGCGGCTTGCCATGCTGGCACGGCCGATGGCGATCGAGCGCAATACGCGGATGTCCGAGCATGTCGAGGGCGCGGTCACCGGCTTTGCCTGGTCGGACCGCGGGATGGGCTACAGCCTTGTCGCCGATACCTCGCCCGCGATCCTCCATCCGCTCGCCAACGAAGCGCGCCGCCAGATCGACGGCAGCCTCCAAAGTTGAGCCGTCCCGCAGCCGCATCCATCGCAAAACTCGATGGGTGTGTTCGACAAGTTGCGTTGGAAATGTCGGCGCGGCGGCCTCACGTTCCGACTATGGCCGCTGTTGCCAGGGGGCGTCGGGCAGGTTGGTGAGCGGCGGCAGGGCCGGGTAATTGCAGCCGGCGAAAGCGCGCAAGCGCAAGGTGGATGACATGGTCGATCCGGTTCATGCCCTAAGCGACCGCAATCTCGAGGCGGCGACGATGCTTTGGCTGAAGCGCGAGGCGGCCTGCTTCGCTTGTCTCGGCCCGCATGCCGCCTCGGCACCGCTACCGATCGACGCCATCAATCTCGATCTCGCCTCCGCCGACTACTTTGCCGGGCGCGCCTCGCTCTGGGTAACGCTCGATGTGCGCTCGGCGGCCACCAACGGCAAGCCGATCGCGGTGCTGGGCTTCGATGAGAACTTCCTGCGGCCGTTCACCCGGGCGTTGATCGAGGCGGCGGCCAGTCGCGAGCCCCATCGCATGACCATCCTGGCCGAGCCCGACGGCAAGCCGCCGCGCCCACGGGTGGTCGAATACGTGACGGGTCCTGGCGTGCTGCTGCGCGAGCTCATGATCACGCCGCATGATGCCGTCATCGACATCTCCAGCCGCAGCGCCGGCGCGGCCGACGACGAGCTCCTTCTGCAGCTGCCGCGCAGCGACTCCTTCCTGCGCGCCTTCGCCGAGGTGACCTATCTGGCCGACCAGACGCTGCGCGCGACGCTGCGCGAAAGCGAGAGCCTGGCACGGCGCCGCGGCGCATCCTTGCCGGCTCAGCCGTGATCCTAAGGCGCGTCCCAAAGCAGCGCTGCGCCGTTTCCGCCCCATAAAGGCGCGCTTCGGGGGTCGAGCCGCTTGGGGAACCGTCGGTAACCCCGAGTTGCCCGGCTGCGGCCGTTACGCATCCAAACCGCGGAATCGGCCGAGGACGGCTTGCGGAAGCGGACGGCACGCCCAATCTCTGACGAAGAACAACGGCATCGCCCGCATATCAAGGCGAGCATTTCGGCGCGAGACGCCCCCTATCGGGGGAGCGTCACCGAGGGGACGAGGCAGCGTGCGCCCAGTGTGTGCCGATCTGACGGGGGGAAAAGCCTGCCGGGCGGGAGAGTCCGACCGCGCGGCAGGTGGGCGCGTCTTTGGTGGCGGCGAAGAGGCTGACCCGAGCCGGAGCGCTGCATGACGGCGCGCCATCCGGTCGTCTTCCTGATCGATGTCGACAACACGCTGCTCGACAATGACGGGCTCCAGCAGGATCTGAGGGATCACCTCGAGCGGAACTATGGCGCCGCGGCCCGCGATCGCTATTGGCGCATCCTCGAGGACCTCTTCAGCGAGCTTGGCTATCGCGACTACATCGGCGCGCTCCAGCGCTTTCGCGTCGAGCATCCGCGCGAGGTGGAGCTGCTGTCGATGTCCTCCTTCCTCCTCGATTACCCCTTCGCCGAGCGGCTGTTCCCCGGCGCGCTGGCGGTTCTGAAGCGCCTCAGAAGCGTCGGCCCGACCGTGATCTTGTCGGACGGCGACGTGGTGTTTCAGCCGCGCAAGGTCGAGCGTGCCGGGATCGCCGAGGCGGCCGCCGGGCAGGTGCTGATCTATATCCATAAGGAGGAGGCGCTGGACGATGTCGAGCGGCGCTATCCGGCCGAGCATTACGTCCTGGTGGACGACAAGATGCACATTCTCAGTGCCGTCAAGAAGATCTGGCACGATCGCGTGACCACGGTGTTCGCGCGGCAGGGAAGTTACGCTCACGACCCGAAGCTGGTGGCGGCCGTTCCGCCGGCGGATGTGACGATCGAGCGCATCGGCGATCTGCTCGATCGTGATCTCTCGCTGCTGCGGCCGGCGCCACGCCCCCTCACGTCCAGCCTCAAGGTGACGGGATGAACGCGACGAAGACGCTCCACGACCTCGGCCAGAGCCTGTGGCTCGACAACATCACCCGCGGCCTGCTCAGCAGCGGCACGCTGAAACGCTACATCGACGAGCTTTCGGTGACGGGGCTGACCTCGAACCCCACGATCTTCGATCAGGCGATCCGGAAGAGCGCGGATTATGACGCCGACATCGCCCGGAAGGCGCCATCGGCAAAATCGGGAGAGGCGCTGTTCTTCGAGCTGGCGCTGGCCGATCTGGTGCGCGCCGCCGAGCTGTTCCAGCCGGTCTTCGCGGGGACCGACGGCGTCGACGGCTGGGTGTCGCTCGAGGTCTCGCCGCTTCTGGCGCACGACACCAACAGCACGCTGGCGGCCGCGCGCGATCTCCACCAGCGCGCCGGCCGGCCCAATCTCTTCATCAAGATTCCGGGCACGCCGGAAGGCTTGCCGGCGATCGAGGCCGCGATCTTCGCCGGCGTTCCCGTCAATGTCACGCTGCTGTTCTCGCGCGAGCAATACCTCGCGGCGGCAGCGGCCTATCTGCGCGGCGTCGAGCGGCGCATCGAAGCGGGGCTGAACCCGGCGGTCGCCTCGGTCGCCTCGCTCTTCGTCAGCCGCTGGGACGTCGCGGTCGGCGGCAAGGTTCCGGGCGAGCTGACCAACCGGCTTGGCATCGCCATCGCCCAGCGCGCCTACCGGGCGTATCAGGAGCTGCTCGCCTCGCCGCGCTTCCAGCGCGCCGCCAATGCCGGTGCCCGCGCCCAGCGGCTGCTCTGGGCCAGCACCGGGACGAAGGATCCGAAGGCCTCG
>DASQSR010000035.1:0-3532 GCA_035642295.1 Allostellaceae bacterium
CGCGCCGCGCGCCGCCTCGCCGGCACCGTCCGTCAGGGTCAGAAGGCCAATGACGGCCGCGATTTCTCGGCGACCCAGGCCAGTGTTTTCCTCGACGGCTTCACCTTCCGCCGCTTCCTCGAGGACTGCCATCGCGAGAACGCGCGGCGCATGGCCGAGCTCGAGGGCGACTTGCTGCAGCCGCGGCTGCTCCCGGCGCTCGCCGGCGTCGCTCTCTCGGCGCTTCGCGTCTGGAGCCTGCGCCGGCCGTCGGAACGGGCGGCGTGAAGCGCGTCGCCATTTTAGGCATCCTCGCCGGCCTTGCGCTGACGACGCTGCTCGTCCTCCATTTCGGCTTGTCGCAGGTCGGCGCGGCGCTGCGCGCCGCCGGAGTGCTCGGTCTTGCCGCGATCACCGCCATCCATCTCGCCGCCATGGCGGTGATGGGGATCGCCTGGTGGGTGGTCGCCGGCGGGAGCGAAGCCGCGCGCGGCCCCTGGAGCTTCATCTGGGGCCGCGTCATCCGCGATTCCGCCTCCGAGGTGCTGCCGCTCTCCCAGGTCGGCGGCTATGTCCTCGGCGCGCGCGCCGTCGTGCTGCGCGGCATCGGCGCCGCTTCCGCCGCCGCGACCACGGTGGTCGACCTCACCCTCGAATGCTTCAGCCAGATCGCCTATACCGCGCTCGGCCTTGTTCTGCTGGTCGAGCTCCAGCCCGGGGCGACACTCGCCTATCCCGTTCTCATCGGGCTCGGCATTGCCGTCTGCGCGCTCGCCGGCTTCGTGCTGACGCAGCAGCGCGGCGCCGGGCTCTTCGACCGCATCACCCAGCGTCTCGCGCGCCAATGGCTCGCCGCGCTCTCTGCCGGCGCCGGCGCGGTGCAGGCGGAGATCCGCCGCGCCTATGTGCGAAAGGGCGGCATCGCTCTCTGCTTCCTCCTGCATCTGGCCGCCTGGATCGGCACCTCGGTCGAAGCCTGGCTTGCGCTGCGGCTGATGGGGGCGCCGCTCGGCCTCGGGCCGGTTCTCGTCATCGAGAGCCTGCTCTACGCCATCCGCAGCGTCGCCTTCGCCGTGCCGAACGCCCTCGGCGTGCAGGAGGGCGCCTACATCATGCTCGGCGCCGCCTTCGGCCTCACGCCCGAGGTCGCCTTGGCCCTCTCGCTCTTGAAGCGCGGCCGCGACCTGTTGATCGGCGTTCCGGCGCTCCTCGCCTGGCAATACCTCGAGGGTCGCCGCTTCTGGGGTCGGGCGGCATTGAAGGGGGTGGCGGGAAAGCCGGCAGAGCAGCCCGCCCGCGCCGCCGACTGAGGCGCTGCGACCGAGGCGCCGCCGCGGGGCCGCGCAAAACGCGGAGATTCCGCCTATCCTGGGCGGAGCCTATCCTGGCCGGAGCCAGCTAACCCGAGGCGGACACAGCCATGCTGTCGCTGCAGATCGCCATCGTCTTCCTGCTCATTCTGCTCAACGGCTTCTTCGCCATGGCGGAGATGGCCGTGGTTTCGGCGCGCAAGGCGCGGCTGCAGCACGCTGCCGATCTCGGCCGCAAGGGCGCGCGCCTCGCGCTCGAGCTGAAGCGCGATCCCGGGCGCTTTCTTTCGACCGTCCAGATCGGCATCACCGTCATCGGCGTTCTCGCCAGCGCCCTCGGCGGCGCCACCCTGGCCGATGCGCTCGCCGCCGTGCTGGAGAGGGAGCCCGGCTGGGTCGGCAAGTACGCGACCTCGATCAGCTTCGTCATCGTCGTCGTCGGCATCTCCTACGTCACGCTCGTGCTGGGCGAGCTGGTGCCAAAGCGCCTCGCCCTCGGCCGGCCGGAATTCATCGCCGCGCGCCTCTCGCCGCTGCTTCAGGTCCTGGCGGCGGTGGCGCGGCCGGTCGAGCGCCTGCTCAGCGTCTCGACCGGCCTCGTGCTGCGCCTGGCGCCGAGCCCGCCTGGCGAGCCGCCGCCGGTGACCGAGGAGGAGATCTCGCTGATGCTGCGCGAGGCGACCGCGGCCGGGCATTTCGAGGCCGGGGAGACGGCGATCGCCCAGATGGCGTTTCGCCTCGGCGACCGCCGCGTCAGCGGCGTGATGACGCCGCGCACCCAGGTCGAATGGCTCGACGTCACCGACAGCGAAGAGGAGAACCGGCGCAAGATCCGCGACAGCGACTATTCGCGCTTCCCGGTGGTGCAGGGGGGCCCGCGGCAGGTGCTGGGCGTCGTCCAGGTCAAGGACCTCCTTGCCCTGCTGCTCGCCGGCCGGCCTTTCGACATCAAGAGCGCGGTGAGGCCGCCGATCTACCTGCCGAACACGGTGACGGCGCTGCGCGCGCTCGAGATCTTCAAGAAGTCGGGCGCGCCCATGGCGCTCGTCGTCGACGAGTACGGCGATTTCGAAGGCGTCGTCACCTTGCAAGACATCCTGCAGTCGCTGGTCGGCGACATCGCCGAGCCCGGCGATGCCGCGAGCCAGGCGATCGTCCGCCGCGACGACGGCTCCTGGCTGGTGGACGGCATGGTCACCATCGACGAGATCAAGGACTTGACCGGCCTGCATCAGCTTCCCGGCGACGATGCCGGCGATTTCCACACGCTGGGCGGCTTCATGATGGCGCGCATCAACCGCGTACCGACCGTCGGCGACCGCATCCTGCTCGACGGCTTCCGTTTCGAGGTCGTCGACATGGACGGCCGCCGCGTCGATCGCGTCCTCATCCTCCCGCCGAAGACGACGCGCCGCTGAGTTGCGGCCGGTCGCGGCAGCGCCCATCATGCCGGCACAGCTTGCGCGAGGGGTCATGGCCGACATCCTGCCCACCCTCTTCCTCTCTCACGGCTCGCCGGCGCTGTCGCTCGATCCCGGTGCGACGGGCGCCTTCTGGGAGCGCCTTGGCCGAGAGCTGCCGCGGCCCGAGGCGGTGCTCTGCGTCTCCGCCCATTGGATGACCGAGGATCCCGCCATCTCGGCCCCGGCGCGCAACGACACCATCCATGATTTCTTCGGCTTCCCCGAGCCGCTCTACCGCATGGCCTATCCGGCACCGGGCGCGCCGGCTCTGGCCGAGCGCGTCTTTGATCTCCTCGCCGCGGCCGGCATGGACGCGGCGATCGACCGCGAGCGCGGCCTCGACCACGGCGCCTGGGTCCCGCTGCGGCTCATGTATCCGGCAGCGGACATCCCGGTGATCCAGCTCTCGATTCAGCCCAATCGCAACGCCGCCTGGCACGACCGGCTGGGGGCGGCGCTGGCGCCGCTCCGGCGCGAGGGCGTGCTGGTTCTGGCGAGCGGTGGCGCCGTCCACAATTTGCGCGCCATCCAGCGCCAGGGCGGAATGACGCCGGCCTGGGCCCAGGCGTTCGACGAGTGGCTCGCCGCTTCCCTCGCGGAAGGTCGCCGCGAGGAGCTCCTCGACTGGCTCGCCCGCGCCCCCTATGCGCGCGAAGCGCAGCCGACCCCGGACCACTTCCTGCCGCTCTTCGTGGCATTGGGCGCCGCCGGTCCCGCCGCCCGCGGCGAGCGCCTCCACCAAGGCTTCACCCTCGGCACGCTCAGCATGGCCGCCTTCCG